>NZ_BAABMM010000006.1:0-18577 GCF_045865205.1 Candidatus Rickettsia kedanie
ACTTCTTTAAAAATTTACGAATAGCTTGGGTAAGTTTTTGCTTAAAAGATAAATATAGGAAAACAAAAAAATCTACTTTATCTTCTCTTAAACTTATAAACATCCCTTAACTTGACGCGTATGGTAGGTTTTACTGGTCCATGTAACAATACCTTCCCGCTTTCGTGGGAATGACATCGAACGTATTTTCAATTACTACCAATTAATCAGTTGTTTAGTTCCTTATTTATGTCATTCGGATAAATTTCACGTAATAAATTTTTGTCTTTAATAATAAAATCTGGATACGGCTCAATGATAGCCATTTTTTCTTTTGCTGTTTTAGTGTTCATAATGGCTTAGTGCTCCTGATTAAACTTAAATGATTCAAATTTGATCACCAAGAAATTGGTGATCAGGGAGTTAGAAACACCGTCAACAAGAACAGCTGAGTAGTTTTTAGGCTTAAAGTTATACTCTAAGCCCTGTGAACATGACTACTACCTCCCCGACCGTAAAATATTGAGGAATAAACCAATTTAACGGTGGTTTTACCGCCTGCTGATGGAGGTTTCTACACTCCAGAACAACCTTAGCTGTTCCAAGATGATTCTAAGCAAAACTTTAAACAAGTCAATATGATTATTGATTTCAAAAATTGGTATTGCTCTCATGAGCGCCAAATCGTCATTGCAAGGAACGAAGCGACGTGGTAATCCAGAAAAATAATAAAAAAATTCTGTAAATCAGAATTTTTTACTGGATTGCTTCGTCGAATTACTACGTAATTCTTCTCGCAATGACGATTAGATATCCACGCAACAATGCCATGCGAGAATGACATAAACTGATCCATGCCACAAGATTAAAGCGAATAGTGGGTTATCAACTTGCATTGTTATAATACAAGGTTATTATTAGAATCGTTTACTGCTAGTCCTGCAAGCATTATATTCTCGTCATACAGTCACAAGTTGTAGATAACCTGAATTTATTAATGCTTCTTTTGTTCAGCTGTGATATCAAAACTTAAAGCTGATATATTATGATCATCAATAAAAACTGTTCTATCATGATTCTGAAAACAACTTATCAAGTCAGAGCTTGTGAGAACTTCAGCTAATGCATATAGTTGATCCAAAACAGTAGTAGTATCCACAAACGGTTTAGGTTCTGTGCCATTCTGATAAGCTTCTAATATTTCCTTATTGATTGGTTTAAACCCAAGAGTTTTATAATTTTTATTATCTGTTTGAGGAAGGCGTCGTGCCGCAGTTTTATCATCAAACACCTCAACCGGGTAATTTATTCGTAACTCCACCATCCACATATGTTAAAACTACTCCTTGAACAGTTTTTTGTACAGGCTGAAAATATATAGGAAAAGCACTATAAGCATGTACGAATTTTACGACTTTCTCATCAGGAGCATTTTCATAAGATAGAATTTCTGGAAATTGAGTACTGAGATTAGTATACACTACATATAAATCTATATTTGTTTTTTGACTATCATGTAGCTGTTTAAAAATAATATCGTGGTCAAATCCCTTGTCTTTTAATAATTGCCCTAAAAATTCTTCTAGATATTTCTCAGAATTTAACCCTCCATAGAATACAAGATTATACACTTGGTCCCATTTACTAGTATGATCTGAAAATTTATTAAAATCAATTTTCTTAAGTATATCCTCAATTTCTTCCGGTTGATATCCTAGTACTATGGAGAAAGCAGCTATTGTACCACCAGAAGCTCCAACTACTTTTTGGATATTTTTTAAACAATCTTTGTCTTTTAATGCCTTTAGAGCCCCTGCATATGCTATGACTTTTACTCTACCACCTGCAAAGGCTAAGTTATTTATAACATTTTCAATACCTTGATTTAGTTAATATAATTTAGGCTTTATTAAGAGAAATTAGATTATTAATATTTTGTAAAAATTGATAAGATTTGTACTAAAATAGAATATATTAATTTAATTCTTCTTAATAAAACGTAAATTAATATTTGTGACTTTTATAAACTACACTATTAATAGTTGCGTGGATCAATTTCACCTCTATCATCCCGTGACTTGACCACGGGATCCAGTTAAAAATGCTAAAATTATTAGTATTTTTTATTGTTTTTATGGACCACATGGTAAAGCCACGGGGTAACACAGTGGGTTTTATCGTTCCACGCAACAACGCCTCCTCGCAATGACGATATCATTCTTTACTTAGCAATACCTTTTATGCTACCTGTAAATTTTGTTGCATAATAAAACTATTACTTATATACTGTCGCTAATAATTAATTTGCTTAAAGTTTAATATGTTAAATAGTAATTTTTATAAAAATCTAGGACCACGAAAACTAACGGCAATTATAGATTTTTTACACGATATTATAGAACCTCGTAAGGTTCATGAAGATATAGCTATTCATGATATTAAAATTCTACAAGAAGCATCTTCAAACGACATTAGCTTTTTAAGTAATCATAAATACTCCGAATTTTTAAAAACTACTAAAGCTGCTGCTTGTATAGTGCCGAAAAATTTTACGGGAGAAGCAAATCCAAATACTGTTTTAATACATGCTGAGAATTCATATTTTGCTTACGGCAAATTAATAGATTTTTTCTATGCTCCTATTAAATCATACCCTGCTAAAATAATGAAATCCGCTATTGTTGCAGATTCGGCGACTATCGGAAAAAATTGCTATATAGGTCATAATGTAATTATTGAAGATGATGTTATTATAGGTGATAATAGTATTATAGAAGCCGGAAGTTTTATAGGTAAAGGCGTAAATATCGGCAGAAATGCTAGAATAGAACAACATGTTTCAATAAATTATGCAATTATAGGCGACGACGCCTTCATACTCGCAGGGGCACAAATTGGACAAGACGGGTTTGGGTTTTCTACCGAAAAAGGTGTACATCATAAAATATTTCATATAGGAATAGTTAAAATCGGCAATAATGTTGAAATTGGTAGCAATACTACTATTGATAGAGGTTCGCTTCAAGATACTATTATAGAAGATTTATGCCGCATAGATAATTTAGTCCAAATCGGGCATGGCGTAAAAATAGGTAAAGGCTCTATTATCGTGGCACAGGCAGGTATAGCAGGAAGTAGCACGATCGGTAAATATTGTGCTCTTGGAGGACAAGTAGGAATCGCTGGACATCTAAATATAGGCGACGGGGTACAGGTAGCGGCACAAGGCGGTGTCGCACAAAATATAGAAGCAGGTAAAATTGTTGGTGGTAGCCCTGCGGTTCCTATTATGGACTGGCATAGACAATCTATTATTATGAAACAATTAGTAAAGACCTCTAATAACAAATTAAAAAAGTAGTTTGCTATTGAAAAAATACTGAGTCATCATTGCGAGGATGCGTAGCCGACGCGGCAACCTAGAAAATAATTAAAAAAATTCTTTAAATCAGAAATTTTTAACTGGATTGCTTCGTCGAATTACTGCGTAATTCTTCTCGCAATAACGGAAAAACCGTTCCACGCAATAATGCCCGCTCTCAATGACAGAAAATTTACATTAAAGAAGAGACCTAAATAAATGATCATAGATATTATCGAAATCATGGATTTAATACCTCATCGCTATCCATTTTTATTAGTAGATAGGGTACTTAAAATTGACCTTAATAAATCAATATTAGGTATTAAAAACGTTACTGTTAACGAACCGCAATTTACAGGACATTTTCCGGCAAGACCTGTTATGCCGGGTGTTCTAATGGTTGAGACTATGGCACAACTTGCTGCTATATTAGTTGCTAAATCTTTAGGTTCTACTAAAAATAAAGAAGTGTTTTTAATGGCTATTGAAAATGCAAAATTTCGTAGAATCGTTCAGCCCGGTGATACTATGCATATCCACGCTGTTATTGATCAGCAAAGAGCTAACGTATGGAAATTTTCAAGTACGGTTACAGTTAAAGGTGAAATGGCTGCAGAAAGTCAATTTACTGCAATGATTAAAGATAAATCATAGGAAAAAGTAGTGGCAAATAACATCCATACTACAGCTATAATTGCAGAAAGTGCAAAGCTCGGTAGAAACGTAAAAATCGGACCGTATTGTATTATAGGTCCTGAAGTTGTACTTCATGATAATATCGAGCTAAAATCCCATGTAGTGATTGAAGGGATTACCGAAATCGGCGAAAATACCGTAATCTATCCTTTTGCATCAATCGGTCAACCTCCGCAAATCTTAAAATATGCTAATGAGCGATCAAGCACGATAATCGGCTCTAATAATACTATTAGAGAATATGTTACGGTACAAGCAGGAAGCCAAGGCGGCGGAATGATAACAAGAATAGAAAATAATAATTTATTCATGGTCGGTGTTCATATCGGTCATGATTGTAAAATCGGCAATAACATAGTATTTGCTAATTACGTAAGCCTAGCAGGTCATATTGAGGTAGGTGATTATGCAATAATCGGTGGATTATCGGCAGTTCATCAATATGCTAAAATCGGCAAACATTCGATAATTGGCGGGCTATCACCGGTCGGAGCAGATGTAATACCGTTTGGGCTTGTAAGTAGCAAACGTGCGGTGCTTGAGGGTTTAAACCTAATCGGTATGAATAGAAAAGGATTTGATAAAGCAGAGTCTTTAAATGCTTTAAAAGCTATCAAAGAAATCTTCTCAGGTGAAGGTAATTTTGCTAAGCGTATAAAACAAGTTGCCGAGAAATATAAAAATAATTCTATAGTAATGCAAATTATCGATTTTCTTAATCAAGATAGTAGTAGAGCATTTTGTCGTTTTGATAAGTAGTGCAAAACCCACTTTATGTCATTAGCAGGAATGACATAAAGTGGGTTTTGCGAGCCATGCAACAAGACCGCAGCCGTAAGCTGCGTGGCAATCTCATCAAATATCCTAAGATTTCTTCGTCAAAACTTACAGTTTTTCCTCGCAATGACAAAACATTTTCTCTTGTAAAGAATTGTGGCGTAAACGAGTTTTCAAGCTCTGAAAATCCACTATTTCTGCATTTTGATTATGCCGGCTACATGCAAAAATATATTTCTGCTCTCCTTTAACTTTTTGAATACATTGTCCGCAAATCCCTTTCATCATACATTGCATCGATGAATTAACGCTAACTATTAGCTCCGTATTCTCATCGAATATTTTTAACTCTTGTAACTCTTCAGCTACTTCAGGTGAATCATTAATTATTACTATATCTACAGAAGTTAACTTACGATTTTTTATATCAGGATAGGTAACAAATATAACTTCATTATTATTTTCTTTTAGAACTTTTAATAAGCCTATATTACCGGCTTCGGAATCAACAATAATTATTTTTTTATTTTGAGGTATTTCTAGCGGCAAGCCTGTCGGTCCCATTAATACTACTTTCTCATTTTCGGATAATGTTTTACATAAGCTAGTAGACTTACCGACTTCATAAATTACAAATCTAATTAAGCCTTTTTCTACATCAATATCTATAGGGCTTAAGGCTACCGGCTCTATTAACTTAGAAGCATCTTCAGAATAATTTTGTAAGCGAAAAAACTGTCCGAACTTAAAATTTTTAGCAGCAAGCGGCGAGTGAATTATCAACTCAAAAGCTTTATCATCTAGAATATTTATTTTATTAACCCTAGAAGTCAGCAAATAATCAAGCTGCGTTATAAAGTCTTTGTAACTACCTTTAAAGCTAGGATTATTATTTATAAGCCTTTTGTTAATAGTGTCATACCCTTCTTTGCTACTGGCAAGAGCTTTCACTACGCTACCCGAATATTTAGGATTACAATCACCGAAATAACTATATTTATTTTCATCGAATTGAGTGTTATTGTCTATACCGATTGCCATAATCACGGTTTTGGCTTTAAGTACCACAGTGTCATCCCGTGGCTTGACCATGGGATCTAGAAAATAATTATTACAATGTGCTTCTTGATGGCTCCTGTGGTCAAGCCACGGGATGACACTGAATTCCACCCCTTCCACATGACCGTATTTATCAACATTAATCCTTAAAGGTTGCATATTTTCTTTAAAATCAACACCAAGTGCTAATGTATATATTAACTCCTCGTGATTTAATTTATACGCCGGCGAATCTTGTAGTTTTCCACGATAATAAACAGTAGCTCCTCCAAGCTTATTAAAAACCTTTCTTAATTCTTCATTATTCTTAGCTTCTTTAAATAATCTTGCATGAGCAATAAATTCTTCAGCTATTTCTTTATCTTCTTCCTCTAAATCTTTTTCTATATAATCTTTAGCAAATTCCTCTACTTGCTTTTTATAGTAATATAAACTTTCCGTTGCTGCATCTAAGGAAGTAAGACCACCGCCTATTATCGCAATCGGCATCCTAATTAGCATATTAGTATTAGAATTTTTCAAAAATGCTCCTCCGCTTTGCAAAGTCATTAAGAGATCAGAAGCCGTTTTTACGCCTTTAGCTTCAAAATTTTCTATATCTAAGACTTTCGGCTGACCTGCTCCAATGCAAAAAGCTATATGGTCAAAACCTAAATCTAGAACTTGTTTTTTCGTTATATTAAAATCTAAAGCTACTCCGTCATAATATTTGAAATTGTTATTTCTCTCTAATATTAACCGCAATATATCAAGATTGTTTTTATCCCATCGAACGGTAATCCCATATTCTGCTACCCCCCCAAATCCTCTCGGTATTCTTTCTGATAACAAATTTTTATATTCATGCCAAAATTTTATAGGCTTATAAACGTCAAAAGATAAAGGTGCAATTTTAAGACCGTCAATAGCTGTGACATTGTGACCTGATCGTAATAAATAATAGCTAAGGCTAAAACCTGCAGGACCAAGACCGGTAACTAAAATATTATAATTAGTAGATTCTTGTGGTAGAGGTGCATAAATATTAAGCGGATTCCAACGAGTAAGAAGTAGATATATCTCTAAACCGTAAGGTAATTTAAGCGTTTCTTCTAAAATATTTGTTTCTATTAATGGGATATTTACCGGATCTTGCTTTTGATAAATACAAGCTTTAGAGCAATCATTACAAATCCTATGACCCGTTGCCGCTACCATCGGATTATCAATAACAATGATTGCAAGAGCACTTAGATTAAAACCCTGTGCTTTAACATAATTCATTTCGGAAATTTTTTGTTTTAACGGGCAGCCACCGGTTATCATCCCGTGGCTTGTCCACGGGATCCAGTCTTTTTTAATTTTTTCTTGGATCCCGCGATCAAGTCGTGGGATGACACTTATCCCTTTGGAGCAGGAATCCTTACCCTGCTTATGACAATAAATACAATAATGAGAATCGTTTAAGGCTTCATCTAGATTTAAAAAAGAATCTGTATAGTCAAAATCTACTCTCTCATTTTTTTGATATTTTAATATTTTTTTATCATCTATTAGATTTTCTTTATCTAGTTTTTGGGGGAGGTTGAATAGGATGTCATCGTTTCTTATGTCATCCTCGTGAAAACGTGGATCCAGACTTAATTTTTCTAGATTCCCGCTTTCGCGGGAATGGCACAATGAAGAAGAATGACAGTGATCATAAACCCTGCACGCTGCATACCTAGTTGCTATGTCTAATTCTTCTGCAAAATTCTCTTCATCCTGTTGCCATATAATAATTTGCTTCGCAAATTCTCTAGAAGTGAAATTTGTACCTATTAAATTAGTTAGCTTTAAATACACATCTTCAAAATCAATATCTTTTATTTTTTCCGGTGGATATTTTTTTATGGCAACACGCTGAACAAATTTTCTTTTACATTCATAAATAATATCAAAATCTTTATGTTTCAGTCTTGATATCGTTATTTCTTTTGAAATACAAAATAACTCTGCTAAAAAATCGTCTAACTGAGGAGAAATTTTTAGCAAAAATTCGGAATAATCTTGTGGAATAATGGAGAGAGGAGTCGATCTAAATAACATTAAATCTTTATGCAGAGATTTATCGGCTTTAAAGAGATAATCTAAAAATATTTGATCTAATTTTTTAAGTCCGGTTAAATCTAATTCATTAAAATCTAGATTAAAACCAAGTTTCATAAATAATAAATAACTCTTTTAGAAAATTGTCTATAAATTAAATAACTGATACAAACAGTAATGAATGCGACTATAACGGACTTAACTATTAACATCATATCCGGTAATGTTCCGTCAATCACCAACGCTTGCACGGGTCTTATAACTAAAAAGAACGGATTAAATTCAAAATATATTTTTTTAGATTCCGGAATTAGTGAATAAGGATAAACTATCGGTATACTCCAATAAATAACTCCAAGAATAACACTCAACATTTGTGGTATATCTCTAATATAAGGCGTTAAAAATGCTACTGCGATAGAACCGCTAATCACACATATTATTAAGGGCAAAATTAATATCGGCATAAATATTATTTGCCAAGAAAATTTTTCTGGAAATAATAAAACAAAAGCAAAATACATTGCCGAAAATGAACAAATTAAAGTATATAATTGTCCTAAACTATCCGCAACAGGAAAAAAAGTCTTAGAAATTCTAACTTTTTTTATTATTTGATCACGTGTAACTAAAGAACTTGAGCAAATCGTTAGGCTGCTTACTATAAAACTCCATAAAGGAATACCGCCGACTAAGTTCATTACCATAAATTCTCTCGGTTGTCTTAATAAAAAACCGAAAAAATATGAAATTACCATTATGTGAATAAAAGGCTGAATTAAACCCCATAAAGAACCTAAAAAAGAATCTTTATTTTGCCTAATTATAGAAGCTTTAACTAGTAATGCTATTGCCCGCCAGTATTTTTTAGAAAAAAAATACTTTATCATTTATGAATTCCCTTGTTGTTGGTTATAGATTTTAAACATTTCCGATGGTGTACCATCACCTATAATATTGCCGTCTTTTAATAAAATACATCTTTCGCAATTATCTTTTATAATTTCTTCTTGATGACTTACTATTATTGAAATAGGGGTATTTTTAAATTTACTTTTCATTAAATTAAGAGATTTCTCTATAAAACGGCTATCTCCTGCCGCAAAAACTTCATCAAGTAATAGAATTTGGGGATTTTGAAATATTGATACAGAAAAAGCAAGTCGTGATAACATTCCTGAACTATAATTTTTTATCGGTAAGTCGATTTTATTACCTAGTTCCGAAAAATCTATAATCTCCTTTTCAATTTTCCTGCTATATTTATCTAACATATTATTATATAGCATCAACATTTTTATATTTTCACGACCGGTTTGTTCCGGCTCAAAACCGATTCCCATATCTATAATTGCAGCAATATATCCATGAACTTTAACCGTACCGGATTTTAACGGATATATTCCGGCGATTAACTTCAAAAGAGAGCTTTTTCCGGAACCGTTACTTCCTATAAAAGCTATTTTTTCTCCTTCTTGGCAAGAAAAGTTAATATCGTTTAATATAGGTATATTTGGAGAAAGAGAAACCCCTTTTTTCAAGAAAAAATGCTTTAAACCTTGAACTCTTTTATGAGTATCTATACCTTCTACATAACCATTTGTTATTTCTATCAATACTTTTGAATGGCTAAGTGACATAACTATTAAATAGATTTATTAATCCAATCTAAAAGAGAGTTTTTTTGCTGCAAACCTATTTTAGTATCTTTTTGTTCACCGTTTTTAAATAATATTATCGTTGGAATACTACGAATACCGTATTCTGAAGAAATGTTAGGATTTTCATCAATATTCATTTTAAGTACTTTTACTTTGTCTTTTAATTCTTTACTGATTTCATCTATTATCGGTGTTAACATTTTGCATGGTCCACACCATTCTGCCCAAAAATCAACCAGTACCGGTAAATCCGATTCTAATACTTCCTTTTTAAAAGAGCTATCCGTTACGTTATTTGCCATTTTATCCTCTATGTGTTGCGTGCGTGATGATGCTTTTATGTTGTCATCCCGCGACTTGATCGCGGGATCCAATAAACATCTTAAAATAATTAATACTATAAATTATTTTTTGGATACCGTGGTCAAGCCACGGTATGACCTAGAGCACATTTTGCTTCGTCAAAATTTTCAATTTTTCCTCGCAATGACGAAGTAATATTAAGAAATTATAAATTACTCACCTCTACTTGTAAATAATGAAAATCTTTTTATTTATTATATTTATTTTTTCTATTATAATATATCCGCATTATTAAAGCTGCTGTTTCCTCTATTGATCTAGTTGACACGTCAATCACCGGCCAGTTTCTTTGATCACAAATTTTTCTGACTTCTAGACACTCTTTTTGTACTATATTAAAATCTGTATAGCTTTTATTTTCGTTAATTTGCAATAAATTTAACCTAGCTTCTCTTATCTCTATTAATCTATTTGGATTAATGATGAGCCCTACTACTAATTGATCTATGTCTTTTTCTATAAAATCAGGAAAGGGACAATTATAAACATAAGGAATATTGGCAGCTTTTAGACCGTTATACGCTAAAAATACGGAAGTCGGTGTCTTAGAAGTTCTAGAAGGACCTATTAATATTATATCGGCCTCCGACAACTCATTAAGCATTTGTCCGTCATCATGTCTTATGGCGTAATCTATAGCATTGAGCGTATCAAAATAAGTTTTATCGAATTTATAATTGTAATTCTGCTCTTTTTCTATTTCAATACCTGAAAAAACAGACATTTCTTTAATAATTTTACCTATTACGGAAATACATGGAATTTTTAATTCATAGCAAAATTTTGTTAAAGCTTTTCGAAGTCCTTGATCAGCAATCGTGTATAATACTATCCCGTGTTTAGATTCTATTTTACTTAATACTTCATTTAGCAATTCCAAATTTCTAATCATTGGCCAATGATATAATTTTGGTTTTACGGAAGTAAATTGTGCAAGAGTAGAATTTGCTGCATATTTTGCAGTTTGCACGGAAGAGTCCGAAACCAAGTGAATAATTAGCTTTGTCATACTTTACACATGTAATTGTGGATAAATTTTTTAATAACTTATTATTTTTCCTGTTAAAATCTATTAAAAAATTTCCTCAAATCCTTATTAAATCAAGTAAATCTAGTGTATTTTCTTTTAAATAAATAGTTTGTGGATAAAATTGTGAATAAATATCATTTTTCTTTGAAAAAATAGTCTTTTCTAATCTATAAATGAATTTTACACTTAATTATCCACTTGTATAAATTCATTATAAACTTATGTGAATTATAATTAAAAATACCTATATTTTAAGAATATTTTAATGAAAATTTTGTTGATAACTCTGTTTAAAACATTTAATCTACATAATTCTGTTTACATAAACAACGATAATAAATATATTTATTATTTTAATAATAGTATGAATCAAATTTTAAATCCGTTAAAAGGAAATAATAATAAAATACCTATTTGGTTTATGCGTCAAGCAGGCAGATATCTGTTAGAATATAAAAAAGTAAGAGAAACAACAAAAAATTTTCTAGATTTTTGTTATGATGTTAACAAAGCAACGGAAGTAACATTACAACCGATAAAACGTTATGGATTTGATGCAGCTATTATTTTTTCTGATATATTAGTTTTACCTCATGCTCTTGGATGGGAAGTAGATTTTAAAGAAAATATAGGACCTATATTAAAGCAGTTTAAATCACAAGAAGATTTTAAATATCTAAAAAGCAATCCGAATAATAAATTAGAGAAAGTTTACGAAATAATAAAAAAAGTAAAAGGAGACTTAACTTCCACCACTTCTTTAATAGGATTTGCAGGTAGTCCTTGGACAGTCATGAGTTACATGCTAGAAGGAAAAGGAAAACAGGATTTTACAACGAGCAAAAAATTTATATATGAAAATAAAACACTTGCTAAAGAATTATTAAATTTTATTACGGAAAAAACAGCTGATCATCTTATAAATCAAGCAAAATCGGGAGCAGATGTCTTAAAGCTTTTCGATTCATGGTCAGGAGTACTTGCAGAAGAGGAGTTTACTGAATTTGTAATAGAGCCGACAAAAAAGATTATACTGAAAGTAAAAGAAGTTTTTCCAAAAACTCCTATAATTGCTTTTCCTAAAGGAGCGGGATTATTGTACGAAAAATTTATAAAAGAAGTACCCATAGATATTTTAGCCGTAGATCAAATGGTCCCTCTTGAAAAAATGAACGAGTGGAGTGACAAAGTAATAGTACAAGGTAATTTAGATCCTGTTGTATTATTAACTAATAAAGAAATTATCAAAGAAAAAGCTTATAAAATTCTTCAGGCAATGAAAGGAAAGAATTTTATCTTTAATTTAGGACATGGTATTTTGCCTAAAACACCTCCGGAAAATGTAGAATTTTTAACAGAGTATATTAGGTCTTGTGAATAAAAGAAGAAAAATAGCAATAGTTCTTTTTAATTTAGGAGGTCCAAAAGACCTTAAATCAGTGAAGCCTTTTCTGTTTAATCTATTCTATGACAAAGCTATAATTAATCTACCGAATCCATTACGATATATTATTGCAAAAATAATTTCTATCACTAGAGAGAGAAAATCTCAAAAAATTTATTCTTTAATAGGTGGTAAATCTTCTTTACTTCAGGAAACAGAGGAGCAGAAATTAGCACTAACCGAAAAGTTAAAGCAACTTATAAAAGAAGATTTCGTTATTTTTATAAATATGAGATATTCAGCACCGTTTGCTAAAGAAGTAATAGGTCAAATAAAAAGATATAATCCAAGTGAAATAATATTATTGCCTCTATATCCTCAATTTTCAAGTACTACGACAGGATCATCGGTTAAAAATTTTTTACAAAACCTTGATATTGATATTCCAATTAAAACAATTTGTTGTTATCCTATAGAAGAACATTTTATAAAAACCCATGTTTCATTGATTAAGGAAAAACTCAACGATAAAAATTTTCGTATATTATTTTCTGCTCACGGGTTACCCGAAAAAATAATAAAAGCAGGTGACCCTTATAGTTTTCAGATAAAAGAAACGGTAAAAGCAATAGTCAAAGAATTAAATATAAAAGATCTAGATTATAAGATAACTTATCAAAGTAGAGTAGGACCTATAGAGTGGTTAAAACCGAATACGGAAAATGAAATAGAGCTAGCAGGAAAGTTAAAAAAAGACATAATTATCGTACCTATATCCTTTGTATCCGAGCATGTTGAAACACTAGTAGAACTTGATATTGAATATAAATTAATCGCAGATAAATATGAAATTCAATATACTAGAATTCCGACACTTGGAACAAATAAAATTTTTATTAATAGTTTGACAAATATATTGCTACGATTTATTAATAAGGTTGATACTAATTTAGTTACGAGTAGTTCTAGTATAAGAATATGTCCAAACGAATTTACTAAATGTTTATGTAAATTAACAAATTAATAAGGAAAAGAATGGCAAGTTACTATCTATGGTTTAAGTCAGTCCATCTGATATCTGCTATATGTTGGATGGCAGGACTTCTTTATTTACCTAGAATATATGTTTATCATACCAAAGCTAAAATAGGTAGTGAACTAGATAATACTTTACAAGTAATGGAGCTAAAATTACTCAGATTTATTATGAATCCGGCAATGATTAGCACATTTATATTCGGTTTAATAAATGCTCATATTTATGGGTTTGTTGCTCTTGATACTTGGTTTCACGTTAAAATGTTTGCAGTGTTAATTTTAGTGATATTTCACGGTTTACTTGCAAGATGGCGGAAAGATTTTGCAAATAGCAAGAATATCCATTCAGAAAAATTTTACTGTATAGTTAATGAAATTCCGGCTATTTGTATGGTTATCGCAGTAATAATGGTTATAGTGAAACCATTTAATTAATATTTATTCTGTTCTGTCACCGTGGCTTGACCACGGTATCTGTAAATACAACTTAAAATATTGAATAGTAGGAATGATATAAATGAAAGCAATGCCTGTGCTCATCTATACTTTAGCAATACCAAATATTGCTTCTAGTTCTGCTAAGCGTTTCTCTATTGCGTCGATATCTCTCTTTTTCAAGGGTCTTTCTAAGCTCTACTATCTCAATTTTAGAATTTCTAAATTTTCTTTTAAAGTAAACTCTACTACGAGTTCAGATAGGGTTTTGGTATTTTGGTTGAACATATGAACGCTCACGATTTATTAAACTTAAATTGCTCAAGTTTTAACCACCGAAGAGAAATAAACCCTTGGTGGTGGTCGGGGGGGGGGAAGTAAGAAAACCGTCAACGATAGCCATAATAGCCTTTAGGTTTAAAGTATGCACTTTAAACCTTGGACATAACTACTATAACCCCGACCAAAATAAAGCAGAGGATAGAGTCATTTTATGGTTGACACAGATACCAGTTGATTAAGAGGTTCTTACGCCCCGAAATAGCATTTTGCTACCTAAGTTAAAGTTTATATCTAACTTCCTTTAAAAGTCAATCTATAACTTATTTTAAACTAATAATTTATTTATCTAAAAGATTATTTATTTTTAATGTAAGTTGTAAAATTTTATTTAGAATATCTATAATTTATAAAAAAATAATATGGGATATTATGAATAATATCGATGAACTTAATAAGTTAGTAATTTTCAAAGATAAAACCATTAGGAGAATTTTGCATAATAATGAATGGTGGTTTTCAGTAGTCGACATAGTAGGAGCATTGACTGATAGTGCTATCCCACGGCGATATTGGTCAGATTTAAAAAAGCAATTATTAAAAAACTAAAGGATTTACTGAGCTGTACGAAAAAATCGTACAGCTGAAACTTTTAAGTATTGATGGTAAACATTATCAAACAGACTGTGCAAATACAGAATTATTACTTCGTATTATACAATCTATTCCATCTCCAAAAGCAGAACCATTGAGACAATGGCTTGCTAAAGTAGGTTATGAAAGAATGCAAGAAATCTCTGATCCAGAAAAGTCCATTGATAGAGCAAGAGATAATTGGAAAAGATACGGGCATAGTGAGAAGTGGATTCAGCAACGTATGATGGGGCAGGAAACACGAAATAAATTAACTGACTACTGGAAAAATCATGAAACAAAAGAGAGTGAATTTGTTATATTAACTAATATTATTCATCAAGAATGGACAGGTATAAGCAATTAAAGAACACAAAAATATAAAGGGTTTAAAAAATCAAAATTTACGTGATCACATGAACGAAGCAGAATTAATTTTTACTGCTTTTGCTGAATTATCACTCGTCAGGTAGCAGAAACTAATAATGCAACAGGAATGGAAGAAAATAAAATTGCAAGTAAAATAGGAGGAAATATAGCTAAAAATGCTAAAACGGCCTTGGAAAATAAAACCGGTAAAAAAGTAATCTCAACAAAAAATTATTTACTTCCTAAACTTACAAAGTAAAAAAATTCTGATTTACAGAATGTTTTTAATTATTTTCTAGATTGCCACACAGCCTGCTCGCAAGGCATTGTTGCATGGACCGATAAAACCCACTGTGTCACCTCCGTGGCTTGCTAACTAGGTCATAAAAATAATAAAAAATACTAATAATTTTAGTATTTTAACTGGATCCCGTGGTCAAGCCACGGGATGACAGAGGTGAAATTGATCCACGCAACAATGCTAGAAGCCAAGGATTACATCAGTTTTGTGAAAAATACTCTCACTTTTAACAGAGGTTTCGACATACTGAAATAGCGTTTTGCTATTTCGGTTATGGTTCTATATATAACTTCCAAAAAGTCAATTAAACTTTACTTCAGGTGGTAGCGACATTAATATTGCTTCAACATTTCCATCGGTTATTAAGCCGAATTTAGTACCGCGGTCATATAGCAAATTAAATTCTACATATCTACCTCGCCTTATAAGTTGGTATTCTTTCTGCTCAGCTGTCCAAGGTAAAAATAACTTACTTCTAACGATTTCAGGATATACCGATAATAAAGCCCTACCTACATCCTGCGTAAAAGCAAAATCTTGCTCAAAATTACCGCTATTTAAGTAATCATAGAATATTCCGCCTACTCCTCTCGGCTCTTTTCTATGCTTTAGATAAAAATATTCATCACATTGCTTTTTGAATTTAGGATAATAACTAGAATCATACTTATCGCACGCTTCTTTAAAAGCTGCATGAAACTTTGCAGTTTCGTTTTCTTCCGGATAGAAAGGTGTCAAATCGCCACCGCCGCCAAACCAACTTTTAGAAGTTTCTATATAACGAGTATTAAAATGCATAGCGGGAATTAGCGGTGATTTAAGATGTGCGACTAATGATATACCTGTTGCAGAGAATTTCCCGTCTAGCTCTGCTCCTGGAATTTCGCTGCGGAATTCGGGAGAAAGTTCACCGAATACGGTAGATATATTAACTCCGACTTTTTCAAATACTTCTCCTTTCATGAGAGACATAATACCGCCGCCACCGCCGTTACGTTGCCAGCTTGTACGTACAAACTTAGCCGGTTTTAAACATTTTGTCTGTGCATATTCTTCTTCGATTTTTTCAAATTCTTTGCACAATAAATCACGTAAATTAGTAAACCAATTACTTGTTATTTCTTTATTTTCTATTTTCATAATTATCAAGCAACGATTTAATTACTTTCCTCATCATATACATAATCACCAAAAATACGGCAGCAATGATCATAATATAAAAAGCAGGAGCATAAAATAAGCCTGTATGCTCTACAAGCCAACGGGAAATAATAGGTGAAGTTCCGCCGAATATCGCTATTGCAAAATTGTAGCTGAAAGCAACACCAGTAAATCTTTGTTCTGCCGTAAACAAGGATATAACGAATATATAAGCCGTACCTGCTATACTTCCTGCGAGCATACCAAGCATTGTAAGAGCTATGATTTGTTGCCACATCTCTTCTGCTGACATGAGTAACATGGTCGGTAAAATCAATATCAAGATAGCAACACCAACAAGCATTGCTATTTTAAATTTTCCGATAATATCGGCAGTACCGCCGGCAAGCGGCATCACTATCATCGCAATAAATGAACTATACGCTAGATATGATAAAGCAATAGTATTACTAAGATGCATTACATTATAATAGAAAACATTTATGTAAGTTTTTACTAAATACATAACACTACTAGCGATAGCACCTATACACATAGTTAAAAACATCGATCTCCAAGCAGTTCTAATTACATTAGAAAAAGGTGCTTTAATAACTTGTTTCTTTTTCTCAAGCATTTTAAAAATCGGTGTTTCCGATGCACGCAATCGCAAGTAAAATCCGGCAAGACCCATAAATCCGCCAAGCAGAAAAGCAAAACGCCAAGCAAAATCTATATGAGAAAAATAACGTTCAATTATAATACCGATAAATGTTGCAATTAACGTACCGGCAATATTTGAACCATGTACTAACCCTACCGTAAAACCGGCTCTTAAGTTTTGACGATGTTCAAGGATAAAAATAGCCGCTCCCGTTCCTTCACCACTAATACATAAACCTTGAATAAGCCGCATTATAACTAAAGTTATAGGGGCATAAATCCCAATACTTGCATATGAGGGTATGAGACCCATAATAAAGGTCGGAATAGTCATACCTAGCATCGAGATTATTAAAGCGATACGTCTACCGTATCTATCGCCGATATAACCGAATAATATACCTCCTATCGGTCTTGTCAGAAAGCCGACCGCAAATACTCCAAGGCTTAGAAGAATTTTAATGAATTCTGATTCACTTGGAAAAAAAACTTGTCCAATAATCAGTGAAAAAACTGAATATACCGTAAAATCATAATATTCGAGTACATTACCTGAAATAGCAGATAAAAAAATGAACTTAGACCTATTCATCGAGCTTTAAATAATTTAATTATTAATTAGTTATTATAGACAAGTTACATCATTTATAAAGTGTAAAGTTTAAACTAATTGGGATAAGAAAGTTTTGGCAGGAACTATTACAGGATAATTATAACTGAAGCAATCAATTTCCTTATATTCCATGTTAAGTACTACTTGAAAGGCAAAAGGGCAATTTAAAAGTTCTTGAAAATATTTTAAATTTGAGTTTAATTCTTGATTTGAATAAGTTTTATCTTCAACTAACATCCATGGTTTGTTATTTTTTATTACTAAAAAATCTACTTCTTTCTTTTGTTTATCTCTAATAAAATATAATTCATATTCACCAAATCCTAAATCACTCCAAAAAATGACAGAATTTTAATAAATGATTTGTAATAAAATTTTCATATCTTGCTCCCATATCTTCTATAAGCGACCAGTCCCGAATATTATTTGACCATGGATAAATACGATAACTATAAAAAAACGACTCAAATGACTCAAGCCATCTTGTAATGGTTGGAATCGATACTTTAATTTTATTTGCAAGAGAGCTATAAGATGCTTGTCCTCCTATAGAGGAAATCAAAAAGCTTCCTAAGACTTCCATTTGAGATAATCCTTGTAATCATACGCGTCAAGTTAAGGGATGTTTATAAGTTTAAGAGAAGATAAAGTAGATTTTTTTGTTTTCCTATATTTATCTTTTAAGCAAAAACTTACCCAAGCTATTCGTAAATTTTTAAAGAAGTT
>NZ_BAABMM010000007.1:0-896 GCF_045865205.1 Candidatus Rickettsia kedanie
CAGTGCTAATACTTATACTCTTCACTTCCCTTTTTAAATATCATTTTTTCTAGCTAACAGAGTTGCAATTAGCAAATTCCTTGCAAATTGCTTACTTACTTTCCTTAACTTGACGCGTATGATCCTTGTATTGTGTTAACTCTCTAATATCTTCTTTAAAAAGCTGAGTATTTTTACTTTTCTTCTATCTATGCCAAAATGTGGAAGAATTCTTAAGATAAGGATCAGGAAAACCACCAAATTTAAATAAGGATTCAAATTGTTCTTCAGATATTTTTTTGGTAGATTTATTTTTTGGTTAGACTATTAAAATTTTCTATTACTTCAGCTAGTGTCAAAGGTTGCATACGATATGGAAAATATCTTCCCATCATACTATCACTGCCTTTTTTATATACTCCAAGCTTTGAGCTGCCGGTAACTATAATGTGAGCTTGTTCTCCATAAACATAATAAAATCCTTTTAAAAAAGTTTGCCAGTTTGAGAATTTATGTAGCTCATCAAAAATCACGATAGGGTTATTTTGATCCGGAATATGTAGATTTATAAAATCTTCTATTGCTATTGTTCCTTTTAGAATTAGCAAACGAGCCTTTTCTTCATCCAAATTTAAGTAGTAATTTTTATCTATTACTTTTTTAGCTAAAGTAGTTTTACCGACTTGACAGGCTCCTTCTATAAAAACCATTTACCTATTTTCTTGCAAGTGATTTTTATTACTAATTCATAAATCCTTTTCATATATTTATTATGACTATTATAACGTGCATATTAATGTCCCTATCGGGGATGAGAAATCCCTTCGCCTAAAGGCGAAGGGAAGATATAATGAAGTTACCTTGGCAACGAATTTATAAAGAGATATGAGGAGTTATAGAAAAAGTAGCCATAGCCA
>NZ_BAABMM010000008.1:0-1250 GCF_045865205.1 Candidatus Rickettsia kedanie
GGTAATATTACTGATGAAATGATACAGCAGTATATTGATGAGCAAGAAGGTGAGCCTATTAATGATGATCGATTTCTAATCGATTCCACTTTATAACCTCTCAGCTTATAGCTGAGAGTTGTTTAGTGTGGTCATATAATATATACGTTTAATGGTCAAGCACTTATAATCTAGTTATCATCTAGTGTGAACTACCGGAATTCCTACTTTTGTAAGTTTAGCACCTTTTGGTTTTTTAATTCCCGTACATTTCTGTTCTTCTTATTGTTTTCGTAGTTTTTCTCCTATTTGTGCAGCTTCTCTGCTACCTTTAAGAGCACTTTTTATGGGCTTTGTGTTAAGATTCGTAACACCTCTTGAAGTCTTAATATCTTCATCTTTATCAAAATATTTTATGTCTGTAGAAGTGCTTAAATGATAAACTCCACTACTTTTTTGTATCAACTGATTTTGATTTTGTAAAGCTTTGCCTTCTAAATCTAAGAATTGACCATTTTTTTGAAGAATAGTTTCATCACACTTAATATTCTCATCTAATACTACTGTTCCAAAAGCATCTACCTCTCCAATTTTTGTACCATTAGATCATATGCGTAAAGTTTTTCTTCATGGCAATCTAAGTTGTTTAAAAAATTCTCTATGGAATGCTTATCATTAGTAAAATTGCCTAATTCATAGGTACCTATAATTTTCTCTTCTTTGCTTACTACTTTTTCCGTATATTTTTCTTCTTTAATAACTTTTTTAGTATTTTTAATAATTCCAAGATAAGCTAGAGCTTTTTTAAACTTACCCAAATTACGTTTTACCTCAACTTCTATGGGTCTAGAAAATTCTTTTGCTTTTACTTCTTTAACTTATCCTATAACTAACTGCCCATCTATGGGTCTACCCAGTTCATCTTTAAAATGAATTAATTTGGTATTTTTTACTCTATGTAATTTCTTCAGTTTGAAAATGTAGATGTTTTTTTGCATCAATTCCTCCTTGAATAAATTTTGATTTATTTCAAGTGTAAAGGAGTAAATTAAATTTTTGCAAGAAGTTTTTATTGTTAGTTATTTCTCAATAACTAACAAATATTAAGAATTAAAAACTACTGTGCCGTCCAGCCGCCATCTATCAATCATACGCGTCAAGTTAAGGAAAGTAAGTAAGCAATTTGCAAGGAATTTGCTAATTGCAACTCTGTTAGCTAGAAAAAATGATATTTAAAAAGGGAAGTGAAGAGTATAAGTATTAGCACTGTA
>NZ_BAABMM010000009.1:0-22823 GCF_045865205.1 Candidatus Rickettsia kedanie
CTTTAAAAATT
Source organism: Candidatus Rickettsia kedanie (assembly GCF_045865205.1). Taxonomy (NCBI): domain Bacteria; kingdom Pseudomonadati; phylum Pseudomonadota; class Alphaproteobacteria; order Rickettsiales; family Rickettsiaceae; genus Rickettsia; species Candidatus Rickettsia kedanie. The sequence continues at coordinate 12 of NZ_BAABMM010000009.1, forward strand.
TACGAATAGCTTGGGTAAGTTTTTGCTTAAAAGATAAATATAGGAAAACAAAAAAATCTACTTTATCTTCTCTTAAACTTATAAACATCCCTTAACTTGACGCGTATGCATCTATCAAGAGTCCACTACCTGTTATTGATGGTGCTTTTTCATCACATAAGCATATTACTAAGTTTGCTATTTCATCAGCTTCTACAAATTTTTCGTAGCTTGAGATTTAAGGATTACATTCTTTAACGCTATTCCTTGATAAAATACGCTACTTGCACCAAGCTCTTTCAATTTTGCTAAAATTTTGGCTACTTCATCTTTTTTTTTTTGTAAAACCGTTAATAACTATTTTAGACTCAAGTTTTGCAAAATGTTTTGCTATCTCAAGCCCGATACCGCTAGTAGAACCGGTAATAACTGCTACTTTATCTTTCATTTTTACCTCCTGTCGTGTGTCATTCTGTGACTTGTAAGCTAAACCGTCATTGCGAGGAAATTGCATAGCAATTGACGAAACAATCTCAGGAGTTTTGTTATTATTTCATGAGATTACCATGTAACCTACGGCTGCTCGCAATGACGATTTAGCCGGTACAAACCATGGCATGACATAGTTAATCAAGTAATATTTGTCTTTTATTTAAAAGTAACTTATATTAGATTTTACTTAAAGAAGTAATGTATAAATCTATGGAAATTGTTAATAGCGTTGATGTATCTGTATCTTGCCAGGGCAAAGAACCTCCATATGACCATCCAAAAGTTTATTTAGAGATAGATAAGGAAAAAAAGGAAGTTATCTGCCCATATTGTAATAAGAAATTTAAATTAGTAACAAAATGACTATCAAATTTCTTTCAGAAAATACTATCAACCGAATTGCTGCCGGTGAGGTTATAGAAAGACCCGCATCGGTAGTAAAGGAATTAGTTGAAAATGCTGTTGATGCTGGTAGTACCAAAATAGATATTATTTTAGAACGTGCCGGTAAAAATCTAATCATTATTTCCGATGACGGTATCGGTATGACTGATAAGGAATTAGAAATTGCCGTTGAACGTCATACAACTTCTAAGCTTGATGAAAGCGATTTCCTAAATATTCATACTTTCGGTTTTAGAGGTGAAGCACTGCCGTCTATTGCTGCCATTAGCAAAATGCTAATTACTTCTAAGAAACAAGGGGCTGACAAAGCATTTCAGATTAAGTTAATCGGTGGCAATGAAAAACAAGTTACTATTTCTGTGCATAATGAAGGTACTAAAATAGAGATACGTGATTTATTTTTCGCAACACCTGCACGTTTAAAATTTCTTAGAGCCGACAAAACTGAGTTTGTAGCAACAGTAGATGTGGTTAAGAAAATCGCTCTCGCACATCCTGAAATTTCTTTTAGCTTAACGCATGATAACAGAAATCTGTTAAAGTTTAAAGGACAACATAAAGATGCAGAAACTAACCTAAAACAGCGTATAATTGATGTAATAGGTGATGATTTTATAAAAAATGCTGCTTATATAGATTGCAAAACTCCTGATTTCTCTATTTACGGCTATACTAGTATCCCGACATATAATAGAGCTTCAAGTGAAGATCAGTTTTTATTTATCAATAATAGACCGGTAAAAGATAAGCTGCTACAAGTAGCTTTAAGGGTAGCATATCAGGATTATTTAGCTCGTGATCGTTATCCGCTATGTGCTATATTCTTACAAATCGATCCGCAGCTTGTTGACGTTAACGTACATCCGGCAAAAGCAGAGGTTAGATTTCATGACCCGAATTATGTACGAAACTTATTAATAGAAGCAATTAAAAATGCTTTAACAAATACAAGCCATGTTACTTCTACTACTATCGCCTCTGATGCTCTTCAGTTATTTAAAAATCATTTAGTTAACAAACAACCGTCAGTAAGTAAAGCTGTAAGCGTGAATAGTAAACCGACAGATTATAGACCTGCTATGTTGCCTAGTTTTAAATCTACGCCAAATACTGCTTGTCAAAAACTAATCGATACATTACCGCACGCTAAAATAGAACAAGAAGTAGAAAGACGTATAGAACATGAGCAGCAAGCCCATAAACAATATAAACTTGGTGCAGCTAAAGCACAACTTCATACTACTTACATTATTTCACAAACCGAAGATAGTATAGTAATTACCGACCAGCATGCAGCACATGAACGTTTAGGATATGAAAAAATAAAAGATTACCTTAGAACGGAAGAGTTAATAAAACAGCGTTTGCTTATTCCTGAGATAGTAGAACTGCTAAATGAAAGAAAAGCAGATTGTTTATATGAAAATAGAGAAAAACTATATAAACTGGGTTTAACTCTAGAAAAATTCGGTGAGAAATCTATTATAGTGACTGAAATTCCAAATATCCTTGGAGATGTAAACGTACAAAAGTTAATTCAGGATCTTGCTGATCATTTATCGGAGTTCGGTGAGAATATAGCTTTGACGGAGTTAATAGAGCATGTGACGGAAACTTATGCCTGTCATTACTCTATTAGAGCAGGACGAAAATTATCGGCAGATGAAATGAATGCTTTACTGCGTCAAATGGAGAATACACCGTTTTCAGGTCAATGTAATCACGGCAGACCTACTTATATTGAGTTGAAGCTTAAGGATATCGAACGCTTGTTTGGACGGTAGTGAATAGGTATTGCCTAGGGGAGCGTAACGTTTTGATGTCATTCCCGCTTGCGCAGGAATGACATCATGTTAGGCAATGCAGGTTAAATTATTTCATTTTACTTGACTATTTTTCAATTTCGTTTTATTCTGCTTTTAGTAATAATAAAATAATATCTTGATTTAAGGTGTCAGCTAATGGCAAAGAAAAATAAAAATGTTTTGGTAAGGCTAGTAAGTACTGCCGGCACAGGTGTTTTTTGGGTAAAAAAACGTAATCCGAAAACCCAAACTGAGAAGCTTTCTTTTCGTAAGTATGATAAAGTAGTTAGAAAACATGTTCTTTTTAAAGAAGAAAAAATAAAATAATTGTAAGTAATATATGGCAGTAAAAATTCGTTTAGCTAGAGGCGGTGCTAAAAAGCGTCCTTTTTACCGTGTAGTAGTAGCTAACGCAACAGCACCTCGTGACGGTGACTTTTTAGAAAAAGTAGGAACTTATAATCCAATGCTTGCTTCAGATAATAGTGAGCGTGTGGTTTTAAAAAAAGATCGTATAGAATATTGGCTTGGCACCGGTGCTAAACCAACTGAACGAGTCGCAAAATTTATTGAGCAAGCTGGTGTTACTCTTCCTGAGAAAATTAAAAAAGAAATGGAAGTTAAAGCAAAAAACCGCAAAGCTAGACCAAGTAAAAAGGAAGCTGAAGAAGCTTAGTTTATTGCTACATGATGCTTGCGTGTTATGTGGATTAAAAACCTACTTGATGTCATTCCCGCGAAAGCGGGAATCTAGAGTAACGCGAGATAAATCGAGCTTTTAATTGCAAAATTTGCTATATTGATACCTTGTGTGGATTCCTGCTTTCGCAGGAATGACATCAGAGCATTTTTTCACATATCTTTTCTCTATAATCATATTAATATGCCGGATTAGCTCAGTGGTAGAGCAACCGCCTTGTAAGCGGTAGGTCATCAGTTCAAATCCGATATCCGGCACCATCAAAATTTTTCTTGTTATACCAGGGATCGGTTCATGTCATTCCTAGCTAGAAGCAGGAATCTAGAAAAAATATAAATACAGCAAATTTTTGAAATTAAAAGCTTAGGTTATCTTGCTTTATGCTGGATTCCTGCTTCTAGCTAGGAATGACATAAGAGCCATGCAATAAAGCCGTTTTTCACTAAGATTAACATCCTTTAAACTATGATAGTAATCGATAAAACATCTTATAGAGCTATGGGGTTTGATAAACGTATTAAATTCCTAGTGCTACATTATACACAGTGTGATTTTAAGCAGTCTTTAGATTTTCTAGCCGGTGAAAAGTTAAGTAGCTATTATTTAATAAACAATGAAAACCCTGAACATATATTTCAATTAGTAGAAGAGCATGATAGAGCATGGCATGCTGGAGTAAGTTACTGGCAAGGTCATGAGCGTATTAATGATAAATCAATCGGTCTTGAAATCATAAATCCTGCATTTGAAATAAATACAAAAAACAATAATATAGTTTGGCTACCCTATGCGGAAAGGCAAATTAATAGTGTCATAAGTTTGTGTAAACAGATTATCACTAAATATGATATTAAACCTACTAGAATGGTTGGGCATTCTGATATTGCTCCAGGTAGAAAACAGGACTCTGGTCCGCTATTTCCTTGGAAACTATTATATGATAACGATATTGGAGTATGGTATGATGAGCAAGTGTTTAACGATCTATTGCCGCAAATCGACATAACCGATATTGCAGCAATTCAGCAAAAATTTATTAAATACGGTTATAAGCTTGAAGCTACTGGAATTTTAGATTCTAAAATGAAAGATGTTATAATTTCGTTTCAAATGCATTTTCATCCTAGTAATTTTTCCGGCGATTTGGATGCTGAAACCATAGCAAGTTTAGATGCATTAATATTGAAATATAAATCTGAGTTAAGTAATTAATATGACACATTTATAATATGCTACAATTTATAACTATACCGAATCTTATGGATTATCGGGTTACTTTGAAATTAATGGAAGATTACGTTAATAAAGTAATTAGTGATAATGAACCGGAAATTGTTTATTTAGTTGAACATTTGGAAGTATATACAGCCGGTACTAATTATAAACAAGAAGAATTATTAAATTACGGTGATATTCCGGTAATTTACACAGGACGTGGCGGTAAATTTACTTTTCATGGACCGGGTCAGCGTGTTATTTATCCAATTCTTAATTTAGCTTCACCAAATCGACACAAAGATTTAAAGCTATATATAAGAATGCTTGAAGAATGGATTATAAATAGCTTAAATTATTTTGGAATTAAAGCATATATTATTAAAGATAAAGTAGGAATTTGGGTAACAGTAAGAAAAGATAAATTTGCTAAAATTGCTGCAATAGGTGTTAGAGTAAGAAAATGGGTTACATATCACGGTGTAGCTATAAATATTTCAACAGATTTAAGTAAGTTTAGAGGGATTATTCCTTGTGGACTTGAAAATTCTTTAGTAACATCTTTAAATCAGTTAGGAATTCATATTGAAATGTCTGAATTTGATAAAATTATTCAAACTGAATTTAATAAAATATTTAAATGATCAGAGAATTTTTACTCACAATTTTAGCAATTTTTGCTCTTTGGGTCGGTGGTCTTGGTTATTTTTTATATTTAATCCATTCTTATAAGTTCAATAGTAATACCACTAATGCAATAATAGTGTTTGCAGGAGGAGGACATAAAATTGAAACCGGTATTGCTTTGCTTAAAGCAGGCTATGCACCTATATTATTTATTATCGGTATAGAATCTACAGAGCAATTCAAAAATTTGTTAAAGGAACGTAATGTTATAGAACAGCAGGTAATACTTGCTCCGAATAAAATAATGTCTGAAGAAGATAATATTAAGAAAGCGGTTGATTTTATTGTAACTTACAATCTTACTTCAGTAATTTTAGTAGAATATAATTATAATATGCCTTTTATGCTAAATAAGCTTAAAAAAGAGATTCCTTATTCTAATAATATCTATATAGTACCATATCCTGTGTTTTTCAAACAAAAATATGATGTGTTATTAAAATCCTATCATCGTTATTTAATGAGTATAGTAAACTGATCCCCACTTTGTGCTTCGTTGTTAGCATTGTTGTGAGGATCAGTTTCATCTCTGTCATCCCCGTGGCTTGACCACGGGATCCAGTTAAAAATACTAAAATTATTAGTATTTTTATTGTTTTTATGGACCCCGTGGGTTTTATCGGTCCACGCAACAATGTCTTTGTTGTTCGTCGGCTTGCCTATTAGTTATAGACTTCACTCCTCACGCCTGTCACAAAATTGGTCTGTTACTCAAGGTAGAGCTTCTTAGGTTCTTTTACTCTTTGCTAGTACAATATTTTAGAACAGCTACGCCAATAATGCAGAAATTAAAGAGCCTATTATTACTGCAGCTCTCATAGAGTTTGAAGGACAACTACTCTCAAACGTAATACTACCTATAAATAAACTTAGGGTAAATCCAATTCCTCCAAGTATAGATATAGAATAAAATTTTAACCATGAGGTATCACTTGGTAAATTACAGAGTTTAAATTTTACAAATGGATATGAAAATAGCATAATACCTAATTGCTGACCTACAAAAATAAACCAAATATTATCTCATACATTAAAGCAAGTATTGAGTTGGAACAGGTGCCTTTAAATATAAAATATTCTAAAAGGATACCGAAATTCATAAATACAAAAAGCGGTAAAATAAAGTAATTTACAAAAGGACGAGTTAAGTTTTCAAGTTTTTTAAAAGAAGTGTTAAATTCTCCTTTTATATTAACAGGTATAAAAAGTGCTATAATAACTCCGCATAAAGTACCGTGAATACCTGACTCCACCATACTAATCCATAATAATAAACCTACAATTATATAATACAATAATTGTTTAATTTGTCCATAATTCAATATAAACAAGATGAATATGATTACAGAGGAAATTAATAATGCCTGAGTATTGATTGTTTTAGTATAAAACCAGGCTAGTATAATTAACGCAAAAGCATCGTCAATTAATGAGAAACCTATAATAAAAGCTCGTAATTCTAAAGATATATGTCGACTGAAAAAAGATAAAATACCAAGGACAAAAGCAGTATCGGTTTCTATAGGAACAGCCCATCCTTTTATTAATCCCGGTTTATCATAATTAAAAAACATGTATATTAAGGCAGGAACTACCACACCTCCAAGGGCTGCTGCCGCAGGTAATATTAGTGTTTTATTTTTATATTCACCTTCTACTAGGTGCAATTTCATTTCTAAACCTATTAATAAAAAGAAGAAGGTCATGAGACCGTCATTAACCAACTCTATAAAAGTTGTTTATAAACTTACATGCCCTATTGTTAAAGAAAATTTACTGTAAATAAAAGAAGAATAATATTTTGCTAGGAAAATATTATTGCTGACAATTATTGCTAAAGTAAAAGCAATAATTAATAATATACCGGCAAAAGTACCAGATTTAATTAATTCTCTTAATTGATTATTTATGCCCATGATTTTAATATTAGTTATAACAAGCTCATCATAATAAGTTGTTTAAATTCGTTAAGAAAGTCAAAAATCTATATAAATCCATAGTGATAATTTATTTTTTCGTGAGATAAAAAGTTGTTTTTATACTTTGATAAGCTTATATAATAAGTGTAAGAAGATATAATTATTAATTACAAAATAAAAATATCTAAGCAATTCTTATGTTAGCAGAACAGCAAACCGAATGGATTATCAGTAATAACCTTGTAAATAAGGGATGGCATATAGATAATGATACTAAAAAGAATGTTTATTTCCAAAAACCAAAATCAACAACAGAACAGACAAGATTAAACGGCAAAAGACCGGATTATATCTTATATGAAAGTAATAATGATAAACCTATTGCAATAATAGAAGCAAAAAACACAGGAGCAGATTTAAGGCGAGCTTTGGATCAAGCAACGGAATATGCAACATTGCTTGATGTACCTATAGTGTTTACAATGAACAGAGCTTACTGTGAAGCTCGTTTTGTTGCTAATAATAAAGAGCTTATATTAAACGGTGATGAAGTAAGGGAATTACTGCGTGAAAAAGAATTATTAGTTTTTTTAGAAGCAAATAGTAATGAGGCTTGGACTATACCGAAAGAAGTTAAAGTATCACGTGAAGAATTAATATCGATATTTAAAAACTTGAATAATCTTTTAAGAAGTGAAGGACTCCGAGCAGGAATAGAAAGATTTAGCGAATTTGCAAAGATATTATTCTTAAAGTGATTAAGCGAAAACAACAAAAAATCTTGGTGGAATAATATCAAAGCACAATCAAACGATAATATTATCGGTTACATTAATAGCTATGTTATAGAACAAATTAAGAATAAATACGGTAGTGATGTTGTTACGCCTATTTCTCTAAGTAATAATACTCTTCGTCATATTATTGATGCAATCGATCCTCTCATTTTATCTACAATTGATACGATGAACACTGTTTTACAAGGTTATGATGGACATAGTGAAATCCAGCAAATAGATACCCTAAGAAATCCTTACTATATTAGCTCCAAGACAAGCCAACAATTAAAGTTTGACATAATAACTACTAATATGCCATTTTCTCAAACTATCACTAACAAAACTATAAAAAACGGCAAAACTGTAACAGAAAATCATATAGCTCCTCTTTATTATAATGGCATTGCGAAAAATAACGGTGATGCTGCTTGTGTTTTGCATTTTCTACAAAATTTAAAAGAAGGCGGTAGAATGGCCTTGGTAGTACCTGAGGGATTTTTGTTTAGGAAAGACACATCTAGCGTCCGTCAATTTTTAATATCAAAAGCAAAATTACAGGCTGTGATTTCTCTGCCACAACGTACTTTCTTACCTTATGTGGGAGTAAAAACGTCGATACTGTATTTTACCGATGCATATAAACCAAATCAACAGAGATATTATTGGTTTTCTAAATTTGAAGATATGTATAACATATTAGATAATAGAAAAATGGAAAAACTAAGAGTAAATGAGCTATTTTTATTTGATACTAATAATGAAGCTAAATTAAATTCACTTTGGCAATGATTTATGTACATTAACTACTTAAAAGATTTGATTGGTTTTAAGTCTGTAACTCCTGAAAGCGATGGAGCTATTGAGTATATTGATAATTTGCTTAAACAGCACGGCTTTAAGACCGAAATAAAAATATTCGGCGATTTTAAAAGCGAGCAAGTCACTAACCTTTATGCTGTTTTTGGTAAAAATGAGCCTAATATTTGCTTTGTTGGTCATGTAGATGTAGTGCTGGTAGATAATCATGCGCTTTGGCATAATGCGAGTCCATTTAAGGCTAGCCAGCAAGATGGTAAGATATATGGCAGAGGTGCGGTGGATATGAAAGGGGCTATAGCGTGCTTTCTAGCAGCTAGCTTAGATTTTATAAAAAATAATGCCGGTTTTAAAGGTTCTATTAGTTTCTTACTTACTAGTGATGAAGAGGGGAAAGCAAAGCATGGCACTAAAGAAATGCTGCAATATATTTATGACCAAGGACATAAGGTAGATTTTGCTATTGTCGGTGAACCTACTTGTGAAAAAGAAATAGGCGATACAATTAAGATCGGCAGAAGAGGAAGTGTTAACTTTAAATTAAATATAGACGGTTTAGCAGGGCATGTAGCTTATCCTCATAAAGCAAATAATCCGTTGCCTTGCTTAATAAAAATATTGAATGAGTTAACAAATATAAGACTTGATGAAGGTACTGAATTTTTTCAAAATTCAAATCTTGAAGTAACGAATATTGATGTTGGTAATGAGACCTCAAATGTAATGCCGGCAAGTACGGAAGCATCTTTCAATATACGTTTTAATAATTTACATAGTGCAGAAACTTTAGCAAAACAGGTAGAAGAAATTATTAAACGATATTGCAAAGAATATAAGGTAGATTATAAGTTAGAACATAGTAGTTCTGCTGGAAGTTTTATTCAGAACCCTAGTGCTAAAATAAAAGAATTTGCTGAAGTAGTAGAGCATACTCTTAAAATAAAACCTAAATTCTCTACAAGCGGCGGTACGTCAGATGCAAGATTCGTCAAAAATTATTGTCCGTTAGTAGAATTCGGTTTATTATCCGAAACGGCACATAAAATAAACGAATACACAAAAATTAGCGATTTACAAAAATTATATGATGTGTATTATAATTTTTTGGTGGAAATACTTTGATATCATTGTTGTGTGGATCAGAAAACGTCATTGCGAGCAGCCGTAGGTTGTGCGGCAATCTCATAAAATAATAACAAATTCCTGAGATTGCGGACGTACAATTGCTATGCAATTTCCATAGCTCAGACACAAAAACCGATCCACGTAACAATGACTTACGGTCACGACATTACCATATGCGGATGTGATGAAACTGGTAGACATGCAAGATTTAGGTTCTTGTGCCGTGAGGCGTGGGGGTTCAAGTCCCTTCATCCGTACCATTTCTCTAATTTTGTAATCATTTAATGTCATAGTCTATTAATTACCTTGAAGTTACTTGTATATTAAATAAGCTTCTTAATATTTTAGATAATTTTTTAATTTAATAAGAGTACAGCTATGCGTTCCCCTTTCAGCAACAATACTGAAGAAAGTGAAGTAACAAAAGTTTCTTCTCAAACCACTGCTTCCCAAGAACCGATAGCTACCGCAACTATCTTTACATCAACCTTATCTGTAAAAGTAAACCAACCGGCAAATAAGGAAGAGGATAAGGAAAAAGAAGAATATGCAAAATTTTTGGAATGTTTTACTAAAACTCGAATCAAAAAATATTCAGAACCTTTTGTTAGGCAACCTTTGGACCAAAGTAAAGTAACAGATTTAAAAAGTAGTACGGAAGAAGAAAAATTTACAAGTTTTTCGAATAGTTTCACTGATAGTCGACGTGAAAATTTTTTAAAGCCTATTAGCAAACCTTTGGATAAAAAAGTAAAAAAGAAAGATGGACTACAAGTTTCAAGTTTAAAACAAGAAAATATAGGTACTAATGAGTTACTGGAACAAATGCTTATTAAGTTAAAAAACGAACCTACTAATGCTGTTAGTTACGAAGATAAAGTTAAAATAAAGAACATACTATGTGAAATATAAAATTTCGCTTCTGAAAAAGTGATTGAGGATATTAAAAATATTATACATAATAATATCACTAGGGAAACGCTAAATTATTTAAATAAAAATCTTGGGAGATTTATAGTCAATAACACAAGTATAGCAAATGATGAAATGTTAGTCCAAGGAGCAGACAATACTGATATACATTAATAGAACTGAATAAACAATTAATTATAAAATTCCATGCAGCAATTTAGTATTTATCAAACAAGCGATGAATTGCTTCTAAAATCGATATTGCTTCTGATAGAAAAATGCTATCACTCTGATCTTAAAAGCGTTATATTAACTGCAGATGCAGATCAACAAGACATGCTCAATAAAAATCTTTGGACTTATTCACGTAAGCAATTTATACCTCACGGTAGTAAACTTGATCCGCAGCCTGAAAGACAGCCGGTTTATATTACCGATGAGTTACAAAATCCTAATAATGCTAGTGTGCTTATCATTATTTCACCTACAGCTATAGAAAAAATTTTACAAATTAAGGACTATGTAGAAGTTTTTAAAAGAATAATTATAATAACCGATTTACCGGAAGATTTAAAAGAATTAACAGTTAAAATAAATAAATTTACCGAGCAGGAAAATAAAATCGATTGTTTTACTCAAAATCTTCGTGGAACGTGGAATAAGGTAGAATAGATTTATATTCTTTTACGTACAAATAAATATAATCCGATCGTTAAAGCAATAACTAAATTGGAGTAACAAGCAAAAATAAAATCTAGATTTTTTGAAGCAAAATTTTGCAATATAAAATGAATTGCAGTCACTAGCAATACTGTTAAGGCAGAAAATAATACTGGCATAAAAGTTGTTTTTTTGCTATAAGGATATCTTAGAAAAACTGCAAGTGCTAAAAAAGGTAATACGAAATTATATAAAGGCCAAATTATTCTTTGATGTGCTTCAGCAATTAATTTAATTTTTTTAGTAATAACTAAATCATGAGTAGGGGCAAGTAATTCGCTTATATAATATTCGTTTGCTTCTTTATTATGTTGAGTTCTTTGTGATGCTAAAGGATTATCATTTTGTAGCTTTATCATTAAAGAATCAAAAGTTAGTTGAGTTAAATTACCGTTTACGTCATATTCTTGTCTTAGACCTTTATTAAGTTCAAAAATCGGGTTATTATCATATATATTAAGAGTACCTGAACCAGCAAATACTACTGATGGATTATCAGCGTTGCGATTATCAAATATTATTACGCCGTTCATAATATTTCCTGCTGATTTTTTATCTATAAAAACAGTGATATCTTTCGTTAATTTATTAAAAGTTTTCTCTTCAATCATACTTGAGATATAATTATTTTTTATAAAGTTTAAATGTGATTTTAAGTTTATATGAGATAACGGCAGGATGGTAGAAGATATATAATAAGCAAGTAGCATAACTATTAATGCGACATATAAAGCAGGCAATGCTAGCTGTACATTATTAACTCCCGAAGCTTGTAATATAATTAATTGCCGCTCGACTTTTAAATTATTATAGATATAGATGATGGCAATAACCGTTATTACCGGTAACAGAATAAATAATAAAGTAGGAAGTACTAGCACTATTAAACTGAAGAAGTCCATAACTTTTATACCTTTATCAAATAAGTATAAAAGTTTTAATATTTGCGTTATCCATACTATACTAGTCACTGAAAAAGTAACGACTATAAGCAGCGGTAAGATATTTTTTATAAAGTATTTTCGATATAGCAGCATAGATTTGTTATTTGTCATACCGTGGCTTGACCACGGTATCCATAAAAATAATAAAAAATACTAATATTTTTTACCGGATTCCGCGATCAAGTCGTGGAATGATAATAGTAAGCATTACACCAACCTTTCTTATTATATTATTTGCAAAGATGCGATAAATTAATTTACCTATTAGTATTGTTATAAATGCAATAGCAATGCCGTAAATTATATCACTTGGGTAATGCATGGCAAGGCTTATGCGAGATAAAGATACGAGCATAATAACACAAATCATTAAGATTTTTAATGGTAATTTAATATAATCCCAAATAAAATATATTACTAAAACGCTAAGAGCTGCGTGGCTGCTTGGAAAGCTTGAAAAGCATCTTTCATTTGCAGTATTTATTATGGTCATGAGACTATCCGCAGGCAGGCTGCAATAAGGGCGAGGGAAATTAACTAAAAATTTAAGAGCGGTAAAAATTAAACCGAATACCCCGTATATTATACCGATTTCAACTAATTGATTATAACCGTGCCAAAATTTATTTTGTCGTTCATTATCATTTTTAATTTTCTTTAATTGAATATAAAAATATATACAGTATAAAATATATATTAAGGCAAAATTAGCGATATTAAAACAAAACGAAATTATTTTTAAAAAATAAGGTATAGAGCCGATATTAGTAATTTTATTCAAAAATAAGAATATTTCGTGATTTAAGCCGCAAAAATTATAAAAAACTTCAAACATCATTGTAAATATTTATGTTACAAGTAACAATACTTGGGTGTGGAGCATCTATAGGCGTACCGGTGATCGGGTGCGATTGCAGTATTTGCACCTCTCCTTCAAAGTACAATCAAAGGACTAGATCAGCAATATATATTAACGATGAAAATAGTCAAATATTAGTTGATTTCGGTTTTGATATTAGAAATCAACTATTACGAGAAAAGATAAATAAGCTCGATTGTGCTATATTAACACATTATCATTCCGATCACGTTAACGGTATAGATGACTTACGGGTATTTACTTTTATGCAAGGTAAGCCATTTGAAATCTATACAGATCACGATAGTACGGCAAATCTCTATACAAAATTTGATTATCTATTTAATAATAAGTTATTTAAGCTTGGGCGACTGTTCACAACTCAATCTGTTAGTTTTTTTGATAAAATTAAGATTAATACTATCGAAATACAATTTTTTAGACAACATCACGGTCCTATAGATAGTTTGGGCTTGCGTATAGATGATTTTGTTTATTCGCCCGATGTAATCGATTTTCCGCCTGAATCAGAAAAATTTTTAAAAGATATAAAAATATGGATATTAGATTGTATGGATTATAAATCAAATCCGAATCATGCAGGGCTTGATAAAGTTCTAGAATGGCGTGAAAAATATAAACCTGAGCAGATATTATTAACTAATATGAGACATACGATAGATTATCATGAGATTACAAAAATGCTTCCAAATAACGTTAAACCGCTTTATGACGGTTATAGATTTACGGTTTAGTTTATGATTATTTTAGAAAAAGTTTGTAAGCATTACGGCAAGAATTATGCAATTAAGAATATTAATTTAAGTTTTACTACCAAGGAGACTACTGTAATCATTGGCCCTTCGGGAAGCGGTAAAACTACTCTGCTTAGAATTTTAAATAATTTAGAAGAACCAAGTAGCGGTACTTTTTTGGTAGACGAGAAGAAGTTACTGCCAAAAGATAGAAGAAAGCTTCGTTTAAAAGTCGGTATGGTTTTTCAAAATTTTAATCTCTTTCCTCATTTAACTGTAGGAGAAAACCTAATTTATACACCGGTAAATGTTTTAAAATTGCCGAAAGAACAAGCAATTTCTATGGCAAAGGAATTACTTGCAAAATTTAAACTAACGCAAAAATTTGACTCATATCCGGCAAGCCTATCAGGAGGACAAAAGCAGCGAATAGCGATAGCAAGGGCTTTAATGATGAAGCCGAAAATTTTGTTATTCGATGAACCGACTTCGGCACTCGATCCTGAAAATATTAAAGATGTTATAGAGAATATAAATTTATTAAAAGATCAAATGAGCATGGTAGTGGTTACGCACCATTTGAAATTTGCAAAATTAATAGCAGATCGTATTATTTTTATGGATCAAGGACATATTTTAGCAAATCAGCCTGCTGAGGAGTTTTTTAAGAAACCGGCATCGCATCGAGCTAGGTTATTTTTAGAGCATATCGGTGATTTGATGTGATTTTCTTGATCAAGATAAAATTATAGCCTATAATGAATATTTCATTTAGTATTAATTATAGGTTTAATAATGGAACATATTTATGCAAATCTAACAGTTAGTATCTCAGAATTTAAAAAAAAGCCCTACTGCATTATTGGATAAGGCAAGCGGTGAGCCTATAGCCTTATTAAATCATAATAAACCGACTGCTTATTTAATTTCAGCTAAATTATACGCAAGAATCATTGAAGCTTTAGATGATAATTATTCATTAGAGCTTTCTAAAATTAGATTAAAAGATAAAAAGGCAGCGATCAAGGTTGATATAAATGACTTATAGTCTAGAATTTATTCCTACTGCCAAAACAGAATGGGATAAGTTAGGTTTTACAATAAAAGAACAGTTTAAAAAGAAGTTATCAGAGAGATTTAAATCACCCCACGTACCCAAAGATGCAGTAAACGGTGGAAATAACTTATATAAAATAAAGTTGAGGTCAGTCGGTTATCGACTAGTGTATGAAGTAGATGATAAGCGTATAATAGTACTTGCTATTGGAAAAAGAAATCGGAATGAAGTGTATAACAAATTATTTTCTTGTATTTAATTTCTTAGTGTCATATCTGTAAATGAAAATAATATCGCTATATGAATAAAAAGCTTATCTTATTTTTATTAGTATAATATCATTATTGTTATGTTCTACAGTCTTTGCACAGACACGAGTAGAATTATCGCAAAAACTAAAAAGTTTTATTAAAAAGCTCGAATTGCAAAAAGACGAATTACAAGGAGGAGCAATTGCAATTTTATACAAAGGTGAGATTATTTATAAAACAACGTTTGGAAATCAGATAGGTAAGAGTAGAGTTATTACGGATAAAACTTTATTTCCGTTAGCATCGGTTTCAAAAGCTGTTTCAGCACCGGCAATTGCATTAATGGTAGATCAAGGAAGTTTAGATTTTGATGAAAAATTCAAATTACCATCCTTAAAAAATACTATTAGTCTTAATAATATTTAAAGCCATACAACAGGTTATCAATTCTCAGGAAATATTGAAATTGAGCAAGGGATGAGTCGCTCAAAGCTTTTAACTTTGTTAAAAAAACAACAAGCTAGTTGTAAACCAGGACAATGTTATAAATATAGTAATATCGTTTTAGTATACTTGAAGAAGCTTTAAATTGTAAAAAATCAAGTTTAAATGCTGCAATAGATAATTTGCGTACAACGCTTAAAAAACGCAAGATATACAAATATTACCGCTAGAACCGAATATACAACTTGCTTATCCGCATTCTAAAGCAATAATAGACGGACAAGAGGTAATAACATTGCTACCGTTCCCGCCATACTATCCAAAGACGATACCCGCATCTGCTGGTATTTTTGCATCGATAAGTGGCATGATTGAAATATTCAAATCAGAAGAACTTGGAATTATTATTCTAGTGAACCAAGAAGGTAGTTTCCCACTTAAAAATGGGCTAGGACTTTGGTTTGATTATATAGGTTAAAAAAATTATATTATATGAATAAAAAACTTATAAAACTTATTTTTATAATTTGCAGTACCGTAATTGTAACCGGTGTGTTATACAAATATACCAATCAGCATTATCCAAAATTTTTTAAAGAACCACAAAATATAGGGAGTTTTTGTGCGTCGTTATTAATATTATTTAGTATAATTTACAGTACTATTAGCCAAAATAAAATACGCAGATTTTGTTTGCAATTAGCAATGTGGGCAGCAATTTTTTTAGTTATAATAACCGGTTATGCTTTTAGGTTTGAGCTGAACTATGCTTATCATAGGGTAATGTCTGCGTTGATTCCATCATATAAATGGTCTACTGAAGTCGGAGAAATTATTATAGCCCGCAGCGGAGACGGGCATTTTTATATCAATGCTTTTGTAAATAACGTTAAAATAAAATTTATGATAGATACCGGTGCAAGTGATATCGCTTTGACTAAAGAAGATGCCCAAAAATTAGGCTTTGACTTAACTAAATTTAAATATACCAGCACTTATCTGACAGCTAACGGTGAAAATAAAGCCGCCCCTATAACCTTAAATAGTGTAGTAATCGGTACGGAATTTAAGAATATCAAAGGACATATAGGCCTTGGTGCACTTGATATCTCACTGCTTGGTATGTCGCTACTTGAGCGTTTTAAAGGTTTTAGGATTGATAAGGATTTATTAATTCTGAATTATTAGACTTTTTTCCAAAGAAGTTTATAGAACTTAGAACGTGTTGTTGCGTAGCTTGATTCCATCCCTGTCATGCTGCATTTATGTCAACTTAAGAGAGATGTCATCCCGTGGCTTGACCACGGGATCCAGTTAAAAATACTAAAATTATTAGTATTTTTATTGTTTTTATGGACCCCGTGGTCAAGCTACGGGGTAACACAGTGGATTTTACCGATCCATGCAACAATGCTTTTACTGGAATGACGTAAACGCCGTATTAAAACGGCATTTTGAAACCGGGCGGTAAGCTCATACCGTTTAAAGCTCCTGATAAAGAATTTTGAGAATCTTCATCACATTTTTGTTTAGCATCGTTAAAGGCAACTTTAATTAAATCCTCAAGCATTTCTTTTTCTTCTGATTTTAATAAAGATTCATCAATTGAAATCTTTTCAACTTCCCCTTTACCGGTGATAACAATTTCAATAAGCCCGCCGCCTGCTTTACCGGTATACCTCGCATTTACCATTTGCTCTTGTGCTTCTTGCATTTTCTTTTGCATTGATTGGGCTTGCTTTAAAAACTGATTAAAATTTACCATAATTCTATCCTTTAATTTTTAAGTAATATATCTGAAATTTCCACATTCGGGAAATATTTTTTAATTAAACCAAAATCGTTACTTGCTTCAATTTTATCTATTAACTGACTCTTTAAGGTTTGCTTGTTCTGCTCTTTTATTACTATAAATTCACACTTTTCTTTAGTAAAAGCAGCTAACAAATCTTCTATTTGTTTCTTTACTTTACTTTTAACTTCAAGACTGCAGAACTCTAATCTATTATCACTGAGATTTTTAAGCTCCGTATGATTGAGCAGGAAATAATATATATCTATCTCATTATTTTTATATAGATATTCAAGAAAATCTACAATTTCAAATTTTTTTTTTATTTCCGGATTAATTGACTGATTTAAATTTTGATTATTACCATCAGAATCGTCAAGCAGCGGCAGCGACGTCGAATATATAGATTTTATAACTAACATTTCCGTTTCTGTTAGTTGATTATAGGAAATTTTTATTTCCCCTACTCCCTTATTATATATTTGCCATAAGATTGATAGATGCGGCAAGCTGATTTTATCTAATATGCTTTTAGTCCTATCGTTAAATGATTCATATATCGGTAAACTATAATTAGGTAACATTTTTACTTTGTTAAGATAAGCAATAAAATCTGCGACCGATTCTATAAAAATCTCAAGATTAACAGAAAAACCGTAAAGTTTATTTATTAAATTTATCGCTTTTTCCGTCTCTCTATGAATTATATATTCCACAAATTCTATTATAACAGAAGCATCAACAAGCCCAAGTATTTGATTAATTACTTGAGGGCTAATTATGTTATCGGATTTCGCCGACATACTAGCTGCTTGATCTAAAATAGATACTGCATCACGTGCCGATCCTTCAGACTTATAAGCTATAATTCTTAAAGATTCTATATCGGTTTTTAAGTTTTCTTGCTTAGTTATATATTCAAGTAGCTTAAAAATCTCTTCAAAATTCAACCGCCTTAAATCATAACGTTGACATCTTGAGATAATAGTTGCAGGTATCTTTTGTACTTCCGTCGTTGCAAAGATAAATATTATATGAGGCGGTGGTTCTTCTAAAGTCTTAAGCAGTGCATTAAATGCTCCCTTAGAGAGCATATGCACCTCATCAATGATGAAGATTTTATGTTTACCTTGTAGAGGTTTATATTCAGCGGATTCTATAATTCTACGTATATCATCTACGCTAGTTTTACTTGCTGCGTCAATTTCGATTATATCAGGGTGATTATGATTATTACAGCTGATACAATTTGTACATTCTTCGCATGTTTTAATAGTCGTATTTTCGGTAATTAAAGCAGAACAGTTTACGGCTTTAGCAATAATTCGGGCGGAAGTAGTTTTACCAACTCCTCTAATACCCGTTAAAAGATAGCCTCCGGCGAGCCTATCGTTTAAAATAGTATAGCTTAAAACTTTGACTAATACCTCTTGCCCCTGAAGCTCGGCAAAGTTACTAGGACGATATTTCCTTGCAAAAGGAATATATTGATTTGATGAATTTATATCTAGCACGATTGTTATAAGACTTTTTATGGCATTCTAGCTAAAAACCGGTGTTATTGTGTAGCTCTCTATGTCATTCCCGCTTTCGGACATTGTTGCGTGGATCAATTCCACCTCTGTCATCCCGTGGCTTGACCACGGTATCCAGTTAAAAATACTAAAAGCATTAGTATTTTGAATTGTTTTTATGGACCACGTGGTCAAGCCACGGGGTGACACAGTGGGTTTTACTGAACCACGCGGGCATGAAATCGAAATTAGAATAATGCTAGTAATGACCCACCGAATCCCACTCCGGCTGCTTCCTTTCAGACCTGACCGACTAAGCAGGCACAATGCCCACTACTAGCATAATTAGCATAACCTGTTTATTTTCAAGAAACAATGTATTTTTTTTCTATTTCCGATTTTGTTAATCTTTCAGGAGCACCAAATATTCCAGGGTTTTTTAATTTAAACAAATCATCGGAAAATTTTTGTACTTTAGCTATTTTATCAAAAGTAATAGTGACTATATTATTATCTGCAAATATTTTTAATGCTTCAATTTGTTTAGTAGCTTTATTAAAAGTAATTTCGCTACGTTTTTCCGTTAGAGTATAATAGATAGTAATTTTAGAAATATTTCTTTCGTTAATTACCGATTCAAAAACAAAATCCTTGTCAAAATGCTCATTATCTTCTAATAAAAAATTAAATGTATTTTCGCTTCTATTAATACGGCTTACTTGCTCCATATCATAATCATACATCGATACGAAATGTTTAGTACCTATTATAACTAAAGGGAAAGGAGGATAATAATTACATCTAAAATTATAAGGTTTGTGGATTAACAATTTTCCTTTAACTATTGTACCGTACGAATCTTCTTGAGTAAAATCTATCGCAATTGATTTTATAGTACGTAAATAAGTTTTTAGCTCCGAAATAGTTGTTTTATCATCTGCTCCAAACGCTACAACTGAATTTATCAAAACACAAATAATAATTAAGAATATTTTTTTCATTTTTATTGTTTTATATTTTAAATTATGTTTAAAATACCTTAGTTATATTGTTAAAACAAATGATATTTATGAAAATTGTTGCTTTAAAAGAAAAAGCCAAGCATGAGTCGCGTGCCGCTATAACGCCTGAAGTAGCGGGGTTACTAGTCAAAAAAGGTTATGCAGTTACGGTAGAAAAAGATATAGGGCTTCATGCCGGTTTTCTTGATGAAGAGTATATTGCTCTAGGTGCTAAAATATCTTCGGTACCACTCGAAATTATTTCTGATGCCGATATTATATTAAAGGTACAACCTTCATCCGTTACGGATAAATATAGTGAGCTTGAATTCGCAAAAAAAGGAGCAATTATTGTAGGATTATTATCGCCTTATTTAAATCATGAATATATAAAAGCGGCAGCTAAAAAAAATCTTACGACTTTTGCTATGGAATTTGTGCCGAGAATTACTAAAGCTCAAAATATGGATGCTTTATCTTCTCAAAGTAACTTAGTTGGTTATAGAGCCGTAATTGAAGCAAGCTATCATTATACAAGGGCTTTTCCTATGATGATGACGGCAGCAGGTACGATTTCACCGTGCAAAACTTTGGTGCTTGGTATCGGTGTTGCAGGACTACAAGCTATTGCAACGGCAAAAAGACTCGGTAGTATTGTTGCAGGATATGATGTGAGGGCTGCTACCAAAGAGCAGGTAGAAAGCTTAGGAGCTAAGTTTGTTTCACCGGAACTACAAGAAGATTTACAAGATAAATCAGGTTATGCTAATGAGAGTTCGGAAGATTATAAGGCTAAACAAGAAGAGTTTTTAGCAAAAATTATTAAAGGATATGATATAGTTATTACTACTGCACAAATTCCAGGAAAAAAAGCACCTCTGCTTGTTACAGAAAAAATGTTAGAATCTATGAAGCATGGCTCAGTGATTGTTGATATATCGACTAGTACAGGCGGGAACGTAGAAGGTTCAAAACCGGATAAGATCGTTACTAAGCACGGAGTTACAATAATAGGTTTATCAAACCTTGCTACTAAAATTGCTACAGACAGCTCAAAATTATATGCTAAGAATTTGTATAATTTTCTAACCTATGCGTTGCAAGACGGTAAATTTAATATGGATGATGGGTTAGTACGTGATATGCTGATTACTAAAGACGGCAAAATTGTGAGTGAGAAGGTTAAGTAATTATGTGTCTATCGTCATTGTGAGAAGAATTACGTAGTAATTCGACAAGAGGCAATCCAGTAAAAATTCTGATTTACAGAATTTTTTTAATTATTTCACTGGATTGCCGCGTCGATGCTATGCATCTCCTCACAATGACAATGAAAAAATAACCAAGAGAAAAGTATGATTCAATTACCGATAATGGCTAAACAGGCTGCTGAAATTGCCCATAATACCCAAGAATTATCAAATAAATTAAAAGATTTGGTAATAGATACTAGTTGGCAAACAAACACAAGTACTATAGATCCGCTAGTATTTGCTATAACTATTTTTGTATTAGCTTCTTTTGTAGGCTATTATGTTGTGTGGAAAGTAACGCCTGCACTCCATACTCCGCTTATGTCTATTACTAACGCTATTTCAGGTATTATAGTTCTTAGTTCTATGATTGCCGCAAGTAGCTCTGCTTTTGGGTTTTCCGGTTTACTTGGGTATTTTGCAACGCTGCTTGCTTCTATAAATATCTTCGGCGGATTTATAGTAACAAAAAGAATGCTCGAGATGTTTAAAAAGAAGTAATTATAATGTCATATTTGCGTTGTTGCGTGGATATGAGAACCGTCATTGCGAGGAGCGAAGCGACGTGGCAATCCAGAAAAATAATTAAAAGAATTCTGTAAATCAGAATTTTTAACTGGATTGCTTCGTCAATTACTTTGTAATTTTCCTCGCAATGACTAACAAGTCAAACTACAACTCCAGTTCTTTATATTCAACGGTAACTACTTCGTATGATTTAGATCCTTTCGGTGTTGTAACTTCTACAAAATCACCTACCGATTTTCCAATCAAAGCTTTTGCTATAGGAGAAGCGATTGAAACTCTTTTTCTAGTTATATCGGCTTCATATTCTCCTACAATAATATATGTTACTTCTTCTTCAGTATCGTCGTCAATCAAAGTAACCGTAGCTCCGAATTTTATGTTATCTCCTGATAATTTACCAATATCAATAACTTCTGCTCTTGCCGTCATATCTTCAAGCTCTTTAATACGCCATTCTATAAATGCTTGTTTCTCACGTGCCGTTTCATATTCCGCATTCTCGGATAAATCGCCGTGTTCTCGTGCTTCGGCTATATCTTCACTAATTTTTTTACGCTCTACATGTTTTAAATGTTTAAGCTCGTGTTCTAATTTTTCAAAACCTTTAGCGGTGATAGGAAATTTTGTATTCATAATTAATATTGTATAGATTTAGTAATTTTAGTATACTATTTTCAATAATATAGATTTCAGCAAGTATATTTATAATAGTTCAATTTGTCAAATAAGCCTTTTTAATGTCCCTATCGGGGATGAGAAATCCCTTCGCCTAAAGGCGAAGGGAAGATATAATGAAGTTACCTTGGCAACTAATTTATAAAGAGATATGAGGAGTTATAGAAAAAGTAGCCATAGCCAGT
>NZ_BAABMM010000010.1:0-15498 GCF_045865205.1 Candidatus Rickettsia kedanie
AATATTACTGATGAAATGATACAGCAGTATATTGATGAGCAAGAAGGTGAGCCTATTAATGATGATCGATTTCTAATCGATTCCACTTTATAACCTCTCAGCTTATAGCTGAGAGGTGTTTAGTTATTTGGCATTGCCTAAAAACAGTTAATTTTAAATTGAGATGTCATTCCCGCTAAGGCAGGAATCCAGTAAAGCATATAAAAAAACAAGTTTTTATATGCTTATTTTATCAAATATGTAACTTGCTATATAGTATTAAAGTTATTTATTCTGGATCACCCCGCCCACGCGGGGATTACATCGAACGCGTTTTTTCGAGTTATGCAACAATATCAATGCTTTCTTGTAATGACGTAGGTATTATTTTTCATAAACAATAGCAACAAATTAGTCATCCTATGGAAATTAAAGATTTTGACTTTGAGAAAAACCGTAAAATTTTTCACTTATCTGCTATAATATTTCCGCTGCTTTATTTATTTATTCCAAGAACCGCTATTACGTTATTATTATTTATAATAACGGCTGTTACATTATATTTAGATGTATCACGTCATAATAATGCACAAATTAGCGAATTTGTAACTAAATTTTTCTCAAAAGTTATAAGGCTCGCAGAAAATAATGGTTCTTGTACTTTAAGCGGCATTAGCTTTATGATGCTCGGTCTTTTCTTAACTGCTCTTCTTTTCCCTAAAAATTTAGTGATTTGTTCGTGGTTGATTTTAATTATTTCAGATTGTTTAGCGGCTCTTGTTGGCGTTAAAATAGGAAATAGCTTAGGTAATGGTAAATCTATAGCAGGTTCTGTTACCTTCTTAGCTTCTGCAATTTTTATAAGTATATTAGTGTATTTCTATTTGGGATATAATACAAGTTTTATTATTATTATTATAAGTTGTATAGGGACTACGGCAACTGAATTTTATTCAAAAGATTTAAGAATTAACGATAATTTGTCTATACCACTTTCTTATTGTTTTTCTACAGCTATTCTTTCCTACATATTGTAATATAATGAGAGTTGCACCGGAATTTTATGAGTTATTAAGAAACCGTATTAACATATCTGATGTAGTGCGGCAAAAAGTAGTTTTAACTAGAAAATCCGGTAACTATGTAGGTTTATGTCCTTTCCATCA
Organism: Candidatus Rickettsia kedanie; assembly: GCF_045865205.1. Taxonomy (NCBI): domain Bacteria; kingdom Pseudomonadati; phylum Pseudomonadota; class Alphaproteobacteria; order Rickettsiales; family Rickettsiaceae; genus Rickettsia; species Candidatus Rickettsia kedanie. The sequence continues at coordinate 1,146 of NZ_BAABMM010000010.1, forward strand.
AGAAAAGACCCCATCTTTTACAGTTAGTGATAGTAAGAGATTTTTCTATTGTTTTGGCTGTAAAGCAGCCGGTGACGTTATAAAATTTACTTCTAATATTAGCGGTCTATCCTATAATGAATCTGCTATAAAGCTTGCAACCGATTACGGTATAGAGATACCGAAATTAACTGCGGAACAGAAAGAATTTTATGAAGAATCCGATGAAATTTTAAATATTTTAGAGCTTGCTAATAAATTTTTTAGAACGCAATTAACGCCTGAAATATCAAATTATCTACACCAAAGAAATATTACCGAAACGACAATAAAAGAATTCTCAATAGGTTTTGCTCCAAGAAATAATAAATTTGAAAAATTTTTTCATGATAAAAATATAGATATTATAAAACTCGGCAAAGCTGGCTTAATCGGTAAACGAGAAAACGGTGAAATATATAATTTATTTTCTAACCGTATTACTATTCCAATTAGAAATATTTACAATAAAATTGTAGGCTTTGGCGGTAGGGTACTGGGGGAGGGGCTACCTAAATACTTGAATTCACCTGAAACTACAGTATTTCAAAAAAGTGAAACTCTATACGGTGAGCATAAAGCGATAAGCAGTAGCTATAAAAAAAATCATTCGATTTTAGTAGAAGGTTATTTTGATGTTATAGCACTACATCAAGCAGGCTTTAGTGCAGCGGTTGCGAGTCTCGGTACTAGCGTTACCGAGAATCACTTACATAAATTATGGCGTGCCGGCGATGAAATTATATTATGTCTTGACGGAGATAATGCAGGCATAAAAGCTAGCATAAGAACTATTACTTTAGCATTACCGCTTATTAATAGTGAAAAGAAAATTTCTTTTATTAGGTTACCAAGCGGACTTGATCCAGACGATGCAGTAAATAAAAACGGTGCTGATTTTTTTGCAAAGCTTATAGATAAAAGAATAAGTCTATCAGAAATGATTTGGCATATTGAATATAGCGGCAAGAATTTTAAAACCGCAGAAGAAAAAGCTAATTTAGAGAAAAATTTAAAAGATTACTGCAATAAAATATCGGATAGTAATTTAAAAGCAAGTTATTACAGGTTTTTTAAAGATCAAATATGGCAAAATTTAGTCACAAAGCAGAAGAAAATTATAACTAAAAGCTCAAATTTGGCGCCTATAGTTTCAAGTCACGGCTATTCGGAGCTTGAAATGCTAGAACACGCTTTTTGTGCTTTGTTGGTTAAATTTCCTATAATACTTGAAGAAAAAGATATTAGAGATTTCATCTTAAATTTAAATTTTAATAATAAATCGCTGGAAGAATTTCGTAACTGGTATTTAAATGAGATTATAGATAATAACGTAGAAGCAAGTGAAATTACTGCAATTGTGAAAAAAACTAGCTTTTTTGATATTTTTTTATTATTATCAAAGACGGATAATTTGTTTTTAGATATCTCATTTAATAAAAATAATATCAGACTGGATTTATTATGGCAGTGGCTACATAAGAAATATTATCTAATAAATTTACAACAAGAATACGCTATTACCATAAACAGTATAGACAATCACGACTTTGAAAAAGTTTTAGTATATAAAAAAGAAATTCTGAAGATTGCAAATGAACTTCAAGTTTTAAACGAATCTTTTATTAATCACACGATAACTTAATTATTTCACACTTCTTGTAAAAGAAAAAAGCATATAGGTATTTAATGAGCAATAGCAATATAGACAATGATCTAGATAAAATAGATAGTTTACTTAAAAAAGCTAAATCTAAAAAGATACCGGTCACTTATGATGATATAAACAAAGCTCTTCCTCTTAATAAAAATCCTTCAATAAGACAATTAGAAGAAGCTATATTAAAATTTTCCGATGCGGGCATAGATATTTTAGAATCTAATGAAGATGATGAAATTAAGCTTAATATCGGAATGGATGAAGAATTGAAGCTATCTACCAATGTTGATAATGAACCTGAGGATGAAGCAGCAGAAGAAAATATAGGTACTACCGATGATCCTGTAAGATTATATCTTAAGGATATGGGAGGAGTCGATCTTTTAACTCGTGAAAACGAAGTAGAAATAGCAAAAAGGATTGAGGAAGGACGTAAAACAATGACTGTTTCCTTATGCAAAAGCCCTATTGCTATGCGTTGTTTTATAGTATGGTATGAAGATTTAGTTAATGAAAAAATGTTACTACGTGATCTGATAGATTTAGAAGCTAACATGTTACATGACGAAACACCAGAAAATGATGAAGAACATAGTAGTGAGACCGAAGGAGAAGAACATGAGGATAATCACTTATCTATGTCTAGAGTAGAAACGCAGATATTACCTAATATCATAGAGCGTATGAAAAAGATTTCTTTTATCTGCGAAGAGCTACTCATTGAAGCTAAAAAATGTTATGAAGAATCTTTTGAACCGAAAGTTTTACAAAATAGCAAAAAATATAATAATAATTTGGAATTATTATTAAATGAAGTTTCGGAAATACATTTTAATTCTAAAAGAACGGAAGAAATTTTAGGTAAGATGTATGGAATAAATCGTGATTTAATTAATAAAGAAACAGCTTTTTTAAAACTTGCTGAAAAATACGGGGTAACTCGCCAAAATTTCCTCGATGAATATATAGGATCGGTTATCAATGCAGCATGGAAAGAAAAAATGCTGAAAAATAAAAAAGTCGCTTGGAAAGAGTTAATTGCTAAAGAATCGGATTATATAGATCAAATGATTGCTGAATTATCGGTTATAGAATCTAATACCGGTCTTTTAGTTAATGATTTTAAAAAACTAGTGAATAATATACAAAAAAGTGAGAGACAAACACTGCAAGCAAAAAAGGATATGATAGAAGCGAATTTACGTTTAGTTATATCTATCGCTAAAAAATACGCTAATAGAGGGTTGCAGTTTTTAGATTTAATTCAAGAAGGTAATATAGGACTTATGAAAGCGGTGGATAAATTTGAATATCGCCGTGGTTATAAATTCTCTACCTATGCTACTTGGTGGATTAGACAAGCTATCACAAGAGCGATTGCAGATCAAGCAAGGACTATACGTATTCCTGTGCATATGATTGAAACAATTAATAAGATACTGCGTATTTCAAGACAAATGCTTAATGAACTTGGATACGAACCAACGGCAACGGAAATCGCTAATCGTCTTTCAATGCCGCTTGATAAAGTGCGTAAAGTTATGAAAATAGCTAAAGAACCTATAAGTCTTGAGAATCCCGTAGGTGATGATAGTGATGGCGGTCAATTAGGCGATTTTATCGAAGATAAGAATGCAGTAGCACCGATTGATGCAGCAATTCAGTCAAATTTACGAGAAGTTACCACTAGAGTACTTGCAACCCTTACGCCTCGTGAAGAAAGAGTGCTTAGAATGCGTTTCGGTATAGGTATGAATACTGACCATACATTAGAAGAAGTAGGGCAGCAATTTAAAGTAACTAGAGAACGTATCAGACAAATCGAGTCAAAAGCTTTAAGAAAGTTACAACATCCTATTAGATCCAAAAAACTTAATAGCTTTAGAAGTGGTGGAAAGCGTGGTGAAGGTAATCCATCAGATTTACTAGAGGCGTGATAATACTTGTACTGTCATCCCGTGGTTTTGTTGCATGGATACCAAATCGTCATTGCGAGGAGCAAAGCGACGTGGCAATCCAGAAAAATAATAAAAAAATTCTAATTTACAGATTTTTTTACTGGATTGCTTCGTCGAATTACTGCGTAATTCTTCTCGCAATGACGGCTTAGGTATCCTTTCTGTAGGAATGACAATAACAAGCTTCTTTATGTATCGATATAAGATCACCATTGAATATTTAGGCACGAATCTTGCAGGTTGGCAAAGACAAGCAGGAGTAATGTCGGTACAGCAGATATTAGAAGAAGCGATTTATAAATTTTCTGGTGAACAGGTAATATTGTTTGGGTCAGGAAGAACAGATGCCGGTGTTCATGCTATAGGTCAAGTAGCACATTTTGATCTTTCAAAATATTTAGAACCTCACAAAATTATTACGGCTATTAACTATTTTGCAAGACCTTATGCAGTAGTGGTATGGCATTGCGAAATAGTCCTAAATAATTTTCATGCAAGATTTTCAGCCACCTCTCGTCATTATATATATAGAATTATTAATAGATCTTATCCATCGGTAATTGATTTAAATAGAGCATGGTGGATTAGTTCACCTTTAGATGTTCTAGCTATGCAAAAAGCTGCCGCTTATCTATTAGGCAAACATGACTTTACTTCATTTAGGGCTAGCTCATGTCAATCAAAATCACCGATTAAAACTTTAACTGAACTTAATATTGTTAAAGGAGACGAAGAAATAAAATTATATCTTTCAGCCCCATCATTTTTGCATCATATGGTGCGTAATATTGTTGGTAGTTTAGTGCTTGTCGGTAAGAATATTTGGCAAGCAGAGCATATTAAAGATGTTCTAGAAGCTAAAGATAGAAAAGCCGCCGGTCCTACTGCCCCTGCCTCCGGACTTTATTTTGTGAAAACAGAGTATTAATAACTATAATATCCACTAGCCCTTTATGAGTGTTATATAATCACTCTGACCTACTTGCAATAGCTCTTAACAACGATAGTCTTCGTTTCACAGTGGGCACTTGAATATTAACGTTCTTTACAAAAAATCAAAATTAGTATATAATTCGCTAAGTAATTATTAATTATGATGAACCAAAAAACTCTCCAATCTACACCAAATCATCCCCAAGCTATTACTTTTTCTGAAAGTAAATCAATTCTTTTAGATAGTAGTAATTTTAAACAATTTAAACAAATGTTACAAACAGATGAATTTTATGCTATGGCATTACATGATTCTATTGACTTCGTAAAAAATATTAAAGTTAAGGTGGAAATTATTAATTACTTACTTAATTAATTATATATCTAAATATAACGCCATAACTTTTATACAAAATGTTATGACAAAATTATTTATTAATTGTAAGTATGAAGGTTTAAAAGGTAATACATTACTTAATAAATATCAGATTAAAAAATTATCTGAAAAAAATTTTGTGTATAAAATAGAGAATAAATTTTATACCTGCGAACTGCAACCTAAAAAAATTAGTAATTTAGATGTCGGGAAAGTTATATTTCTAAAAATCGAAGCTATGCGTGATGCTATAAATATTGCCATAAAAAATAATCATGACCAACTAGCTGAAGAATTAATAAAAGATGTATTAAAAACTGCTGATGTAAACTTAGCCTTATTTTGAAAAATCAATGCCCCTCAATACAACGAAGCTATCTGAATCATTACCAACTTAGTATCTTTGTGAGAGCCGGAAGCCCAAATTCATGCTTTCAAATATTAGAAACACACTGTCAATAAAATTTGTGTGCATTGTTAAACTTTTCAGAGGCTTTGTTATCAAAAAACGATGATGATCAAGTAATAAAGTTGCTAGAAACTAAATTAGTGAATATGGATAATGAGGATTTAGCAAACAAAAATATACATAACAGATATAGGTAATTGTTATCATAACCTTGGAATCGCATATTCCAATAAAGCAGATTATCAATCTGCAAAAAAATACTATTTAGCTGCTTTAGAATATTTACCGAAAGATCAACAGACAATTTTTGAACTATATAAAGTTTATTTAAAACTTAATGAAATAGACAATGCAAAACATTCTATAAATTACTTAACATCTAAAGATTTAAAACACTTATTAAAGATATCTCAAGATCTTCCTACTGTTTCTACAAAAGGATTAGCATCAATTAATAAAATTGCAATACCTACATGCTTCCATTCTCTAATTAAAAGTTTAGAATCTATAGCTAAATTTAATGAAGGTAAGTTTTCTAAGGCTGATGAAGCTAAGGTTCTTAACAAACTTATTAATGATTGTAATGATAATACATCATTGCTTTCAATAGCTCTCTACACTAAACAATTTGATATTGTAAAAAACATCGTACAAAAAATCCCTAAGGAAGAATGATTCCAAAATAAATATTTATGGCAATTTAAATCTTTATTTGGATTAGAAGAGGATATTGAAGTTTCACAAATTATTATTGATAGCAATCATCTAGAAGGAAAAGAAGCGGCTGATTTAATTAATATCTCGAGTACTGTTTTGAATTTAACTCTGTTCCTGAAAAGGTAGACAACACTTTAAAATATGATAAAAAAATGAAGAAACTTTAGAAAAAGCCCAAGAATATGCAAATCAATTAACCGAAGAAAAACAGCAAGAAATTTCTGCAAATTACTCTACAGATAACAAAGCAGAAAATATAGACGAGTTTATTGAGCAATATGATGCAAAAGAAATACATACTTATTATCAACGGCTAAAACAACAAAAACTTTTTGAAATTAGCCAAAAAATCACTAATAACCAAATTGTTAGTAATTGGAATGTTAATAAACAGAACATTAAAAAAGATTATGCTTATTTTGTAGGCAAATATAAAGGTTTAAATTGCTTTGCAAAAATTTCTGAAGACATCAAGAAAAAATTAGATATTAATTTAATTGATTCTTTTACTCGAGCTATAGAAAAAGGTATTACATATTGTCAAACAAGCATCAATGGAATTAAATTTTTACAAAATAAAGTAGTAGAAGCTAAATTTGACGGTGATATGCGTTTATTTACAAATCTAATTTATAAAACTTCTCAAGAAGAGCTATTAATAAATTTTGATCATTACGGCAATCATGATGAGGCAGGAAATTTTGCTAATAACCATAAATTAGTAGAAGTACTTGGAATTTAACAATATTATAATACGGTTGTGTGGGTACCGATGTCATTCCTGTGAGGCATTGCCCGCGTGGATCAATTTTACCTCTGTCATCCTATGGTTTGACTACGGGATCCATAACAAAACAAGTTTGAATCCTGCGATCAAGTCCATAGTATCGGACAATTTGAAAAAGTCCTAGATGTCATTCCCACCGGAGGCGGGAATCCAGCATAAAGCGAGATAAATCGAGCTTTTAATTTCAAAAATTTGCTGTATTTATACTTTTTTCTGGATTCCAGCCTACGCGGGAATGACATAAAATGAGTTATACAACAACGCCTACAACTGCTCACAACCACATCCTAAATTAGTACATTACGACACTGTTAATAAACTGTATAATTTTTCATGGATGTTAGTTAACTTACCTATATCGCTTCCTCCGGCTTGAGCAAGGCTTGCTTGTCCACCTCCGCCGCTGCCTCCCAAGAATAAAGAGAGTTCTTTTGCAATTATACCTGCATTGTATTTATCTGTTATAGCTTTACTCACCGCAACCGTAATAGATAATTTATCGTTATTACCCGTAATATATACTACTATTAAATCTTCTACTTTTTTCGTTAAATTTTCTGCAGCCTGACGCAATACTTTATTGTCTAAATTCTCTATATATCGATAAATTAACTTAACTCCTTTTATATCCTCAGCTTGCTTTTCAATTTGCTCTATACTTAAATCAAAACGAGCTAAATGAGTTTTTTTTAACTCTTTCTCAAGTTCCTTATTACGCTCTAGGGTATTATTAACCTTAGTAACAAGTTCGTTTTTGTTAGTCTTTAAACTGCTTTCTATCGATTTAAGTAAACTATCCTTTTCTCTCATTAATTTAATTACGAATTCACCACAAACGGCTTCAATTCTACGAACACCTGCTGCTATAGCACTTTCGCTTGTAATTTTAAAAGAGCCGATATCACCGGTACGTCTAACATGCGTACCGCCGCATAATTCTAAAGAAGTCTCACCCATTTTAACTACTCTTACCTCAGAGTCGTACTTCTCACCAAACAGTGCCATAGCTCCTTGTTTAACTGCATCTTCAGTTGTCATTAATGTAGTATTTACTTCATGATTATCTCTAATAATCTCATTTACCTTATCTTCGATTGAAGTGATTTCTTCATTAGTCACAGCTTTAGAATGGCTAATATCAAAACGTAAATAAGTCGGAGCGACTAACGAACCTTTTTGTGTAACATGTTTACCAAGTACCTCATGTAATACTGCATGTAATATATGCGTGGCCGAGTGGTGAATCCTTAAATTTTGTCTATATTTGATGTCTATACTAAAATTAGCATTCTCACCTACGTTAATCTGCCCCTTTTTCAAAATACATTTATGGGCTATAATAGAGCCTAAATATTTTAAAGTATCTATTACTTCTATCTCAGAATCTTTTGCAAATATCGTCCCAATGTCACCCATCTGACCGCCGGACTCACCGTAAAAAGGTGTTTGGTTGCTGATTAGCAGAAATTGCGTATCTATCTCTTTTATATCATTAACTAAATTATTATCTTTAATTAATGCAATTATTTTACATTCTGCTTCATTAAGTGTATATCCTAAAAACTCCGTGCTACCATGCTGCTCTTTGATGTCAAACCACAACTGATCGGTTTTTGATTCACCGGAGCCAAGCCAAGCTTTTCTAGCACGTGCTTTTTGTGTGAGCATTTGCTCTTCAAACCCCTTATGGTCGACGGAAATATCATGGTTTTTTAGAATATCTTCGGTTAAATCAAGCGGAAATCCGTAAGTATCATATAGTTTAAACGCTATTGCGCCTGATAATTCATTACCTTTCGTTAGCATTTCTGTTTCTTCGGTCAGTAGCTTTAATCCACGTTCTAAAGTAGTTTTAAACCTAATTTCTTCTTGTTCTAAGATGCTGCTGATAAAGCTTTCTGCTCTCTTAAGTTCAGGATAAACATTCCCCATTAAATCAACAAGTTTTGGCAGTAATTTATACATTAACGGCTCTTGTGATCCAAGCATATGGCCATGCCTCATTGCTCGCCTCATAATACGTCGAAGTACGTAACCACGCCCCTCATTTGAAGGAATAACGCCGTCAGCTATTAAAAAGCTACTTGCTCGTAAGTGGTCGGCAATAACTCGGTAAGAAAATTTAGCTTCTCCCTCTATTTTCACTTTTACTATATTTTCGGTAAAATTAATTATTTCCTGAAATAAATCTATCTCATAATTGTTGTTAACATGCTGTAATACTGCAGTCATACGCTCAAGACCCATACCGGTATCGATAGATTTTTGCGGTAACTCTATTCTAGTATCTTTATCGATTTGTTCATATTGCATAAATACCATATTCCAAATCTCGATAAATCTGTCACCGTCTTCATCCTTAGTGCCAGGTAGCCCGCCGTATATTTGTTCTCCGTGGTCATAAAAAATTTCAGAGCAAGGACCGCAAGGACCAGTATCGCCCATAGACCAAAAATTATCGTTTGTTTTAATCTTTATTATGCGATCATCCCCAAAACCTGCTATTTTTTTCCAACAAGAAGCTGCTTCGTCATCAGTATGATAAATTGTTGCATAAAGCTTGTCTTTTGGGAGTTCAAATTCTTTAGTCAATAAATTCCAAGCGTAATATATGGCTTGTTCTTTAAAATAGTCACCGAATGAAAAATTACCTAGCATTTCAAAAAATGTATGATGCCTTGCTGTATAACCGACATTCTCAAGGTCGTTATGTTTACCACCGGCTCTAAGAGATTTTTGACTAGTTACTGCTGTGTTATAAGGTTTTTTTGCTTGTCCAGTAAAAACATTTTTAAATTGTACCATTCCGGCATTAACAAACATTAAGCTAGGGTCATTGTGTGGAATTAACGAGCTAGCTGGTACATGTGTATGATTATTTGTTTTAAAGTAAGTTATAAATTTACTTCTAACTTCTTCGGTGGTAAATTTAGCCATGGTACGATATATTATTTAATGTTATGTCATTCCTTTGTGGATCGGTAAAATCCACCGTGTCACCCCGTGGCTTGACCACGTGGTCCATAAAAATATTAATATTATTATGTATTTTTTAAGTTGGATCTCGTGATCAAGTCGCGGGATGACAACGGCAAATCAGTCCACGCAACAATGCTACGCAGGTCTGACTTTGCATATAGTAAAATACACTGAATTATGATTAAAATAAATTTATTTATGAAAAATATTTTTGATTCGATCAAATTAGATTTTGTTAATTTTTTAACAAAATTAAAAATATTTTCTTTCAAAAGAAAAAAGATCGTGGTGTTACTAGGTAATAAAGGTGTATTTCTTAGTACTTTTCTTGATAATAAATTATTAGATAAATTATTTATCCCTACGCAGGAACAGATAGACTTAAAGCCTTATAAAAACTTTTTTAGTAAATTTCCAAAAAGCGATATTTATTTTTTACTTGACGGTAGCGAATGTAAGACACGGCACGATCAAATACCTATATTACAGTCGATAGTTAAACTTGATCCTATTGAACAATTTATCGAAGGTTATTTTAATAAAGAAGACATTATAGCACATTGTGTTTACGAAATTACTACTACACCAAGTGAAATTTGGTCGACTTTAATTATGTCGTGTCCATTTGAAACACCTTTAAGTGATATAATTTCATGCATTATAGCTCAAAGATCGCTTGATTTAAAAGAAATTTACTTTTTAACGTTAGAGCTAAAAGTTATTATAAATAAAATAGTTCAGAATATAGAAAATGATAAATATAATGATTATTTCCAAATTTGTGTATATGCATCACAAGCTAGCGGTATAAAATTTATTATCAAACATAAAAATAATATAATAACAATTAGAAATCTTGAGTATCCATTTGATAAAACAACTGGCTATGTTCAAGGTATTATAGAACAAGAAATTAATGATTGCTTTATATTATTTAAACACTATATAAGTAATCTTGACCAAAGAGCCTGTATAATTCTTATAGTAGATGAAGAGTTAAAATCTTTATTAGAATCAACAAATTTTGAAGATCGCCCTGTAATCTTTATACCGGTTGATAATATACTAAATACGCAAACTCTAGAAAAAGAAAGATTTATAGATACGAATATTAGTAGGCTGTTTCTAGAATATAAGAGTTTTCCTGCTTATAATAATAATTTAAAATCAATAAAAAAACTAGTTACTATAAAAGATCTGACATTTAAATTATATAGTGCATTACTTATAATATTAATATTAGTGGTTGGTATTATCAAATATAATACAAAACAGAATTACAAAGAGATAAACTCTATTAATGAAAAATATTATGCAACAAATCAAGAATATGACAGTATCAAATATAAATATCCTTATATTAAAAATACTACTAGCCTCGCTGATTTATATGTAATAGGAAAATTACTAGAAGCACCGGTACCGCTACCGTTTGATTTGCTTAACAGACTTATAATTACTTTAAATCCGGCTTTTAAATTAGAAGAAATTAAATGGGAATTAACAAATATAGATAATATTTTATTAGTTTCTAAGAGACAATTAATAATTAAATTAATACTTAAATATTATACTAATAATCTATCGGTAGATGAATCTCTAAAGCTGCTAGATGATCATATGCAAAACGTAAAAAATAAATTATCTAATTTGCAGATAGATTATGTTATATATAAGGATAAAATACTTGATATATTCGGTAAGGTAGTAATTCCTTTATCGGTTAATATAGTTGACGATAAGACCTAGTATTCTAGGTCATTCCCGCGGAAGCGGGAAGGCATTGTTGTGTGGATATCTAATCGTCATTGCGAGGAGCGAAGCGACGCGGCAATCCAGAAAAAATAATAAAAAGCTTCTGTAAATCAGAATTTTTTACTGGATTACTTCATCGCATTACTACGTAGCTCTTATAGCAATGACGGAAAACCGAACCACTCAGGCAATGCCATGCGGGAATGACATAAGTCATGTAACAGCATTAATAACCCAAGGTAAAGATAATGTTTGAAAAATATATTATGTATTTAAAGAATCTTATATTCTTTCAATTTATTATATATTTCTTATTTATTTCCTTAACTATTTGGATAATAAAAAATTTCCAACAAGAATACAGTAAATCTATTCTTGATAAACAAGTGTCACAAGAAAATCTAACAGAGGAAGTTTTAAAGCTTTATTCTGTCATTAACTCTAAAGAACAAATATTAGAATCTTACAAAAAATATGTAGATTTAAGCGTTCCAAGTAATGTGAGTTGCTTAAATTATCAAAAACTAATTCCTAAAATAAAAAGCTTAAGCAATAAATATGATTTAGTAGAACCTATAGACGTATCTATAAATTCAGTATTTTTTAAAAATAATGTTCAGGTGATTGAAGGAGGAGCAGGTGAATCGATTCATGTAAATAATTATAGCATAAATATAAAATATGCATGTGCAGATTTTTTGACTTTTTTAAAAATATTCTCTGAAATTTATTCTTATATGCCTCCTAATACTCTTATATCTTTTGTACGAGTGCGTAATGAAGAAGTGTTAACGCCTAAGAATATATATAAACTTTCAGTGAAGCATGCTCCTAATCTTATTTATGCTAAATTGATATTATATATCAGAGAATTAGCCTCAAAATAAATTACTAAAATGAATAATGCAATAGTACTTAATAACATAAATACTAATTTATTTAAAAAAGATATTGTTAATAATTTTGTCAATAATCTTACGCAATCTACTTGCTCTACTATTGCAAATATGCTGGCTATAGATTATACGCTAAGGCTTAATTCTAAGCCGGAAGCTGAAAAATATATTAATAAATGTATTTCTAGACTCAAAAATTATTTAGGTATGCGGGTTATTAATGATGATAATTTTTCTGTAGCATTAAAGTTATTTGCAATAATGATTACTGCTGAAAATGAAAATAAGCAAAATAAGAATAATATTTTAGAGCAATCACAAGATATAATAGCAGAAAAACTTGTAGAAGTTTATTTTGGAGATGAAAAAATAAATAGTACCGAAAAAGAAAAAGTTAAAAATATATTTAAAACTCTTTTAAAAGAGAAGAATTTTGACAAAATAATAAATTATGCGGAATCTAATAAAAAATTATTTAAGGCTTCTGTAATGTATGCAATGAAGAAATATAATAATATTGATGAAGCAACAATCTATATAAAGAAAGAATTTAATAAAATATTAGAAATGTCTTTAGCATTTACACAAAAAAGTAATATATTTAAACAAGCAACCGGAAAAATCGCAGGTGCTGTTTGTGCTTTACTAGTCGGAGCAATTAGTGTTGCGACTGCGGGAGCGGCTTTTTCTATCATAGTTGTACCGGCATCAATTTTTGCTATCAGATATGCACCCGAACTTGGGGAAAAAATTGGAGGATTAATTTTAAATAATGATAATGCAATAAAACTAGAACAAAGCAATATAGATAAGTTTATGAAAACATTACAAAATGATAAAGAAAGTCTTCTATCTCAAGAAAAAATAAAAAGCATTAAACAAAATATTAAAGTTTCTCCTTCTCAAATCAATGCTAAATTAACTAAGAAAGTGGTTAATGAAAAATATAGATAGGGTATCGTAATTGCGAGTGACTGTAGATGTTACCCTTATGGTTCGAAAGACTTACTCGATGTCATTCCTGCGAGGCATTGGCGTTATTTCATGGATAGTTTTTTTTCGTCATTGTGAGGAAAAACTGTAAGTTGTGACGAAGCAATCCAGTTAAAAATGCTAATTTTTAGCATTTTTTTAATTATTTTTACTGGATTTGCCGCACGGTCACTCGCAATGACGGAGGTGGTGTCCACACAACAACGCTCCACTTTCGCGGGAATGACATAAATGAGCCGTACAATGAAGCTATAAAGTTATTGTTACTTGAGAATATACAATATTCCTTTATTATTTTTTTTAAAATTAATAAAATAACTTAATGAGAAAAGTAATAATACCTGGAATGATCGGTAATGCTGCTGAGTGGTTTGATTATGCGTTATATGCACAATTTGCTTATATTATAGGGCAGCATTTTTTTCCTGATTCTGAAATGCGTGATACCTTAACTTTTGCTGTATTTGCTGCGGGTTTTATAGTGTGTCCACTCTGAGGTATTATGTTCGGTAATATCGGAGCTAGATTCGGTAGACGCACTGCTTTAGTAATTGGTATTATAACTATGACAGTGCTGACTGCCGGAATAGGGCTGCTCCCTAGTTATAACACTATTGGAATTGCTGCCCCATCATTTTGACTATTATCAGGCTTATCCAAGGTTTTTCTCTAAGAGGTGAGTTGAGCGGCTGTATTTCTTTATATAGTCGAGCATGCTTCGCTTGAGCCAAGAGGGATTGCAGGCATCATACGCGTCAAGTTAAGGGATGTTTATAAGTTTAAGAGAAGATAAAGTAGATTTTTTTGTTTTCCTATATTTATCTTTTAAGCAAAAACTTACCCAAGCTATTCGTAAATTTTTAAAGAAGTTT
>NZ_BAABMM010000011.1:0-16923 GCF_045865205.1 Candidatus Rickettsia kedanie
GTTACAGTGCTAATACTTATACTCTTCACTTCCCTTTTTAAATATCATTTTTTCTAGCTAACAGAGTTGCAATTAGCAAATTCCTTGCAAATTGCTTACTTACTTTCCTTAACTTGACGCGTATGATTGCAGGAAGTGCCCCGTTTGTTAGTATGTGTGGCGGTATGCTGCTTGGGCTACTAACCGCTGCTGGTTTTTCTTATTTTATGCCTGCCGATATGCTATTTGAATGGGGTTGGAGAATACCTTATTATCGCAGGATTGTTTATTGGCTCTATAGGTGGTCTATATATCAGAAAAAATTTAGCAGAAAGTCCTATTTATAAAAAAGCTAAAGAGAACGGCAGGTTAACACGTTTTCCTTTGCGTGCAACATTAACTAAATCTCCAAAAGAACTTATTATCGCACTTGGTCTTTATATTACCGTAACTGCTCCTTTTTATACTTCTACGGTTTTTATCGGTAATTTTATGCAAACGCTTGGTTATACTAATCAGCAAAGCACAATTGTTAGTAGTATAATATTAATCGTAATGATGACAGTATTTCCTATATCTGCGTATGTTTCGGATAAGGTGGGGCGGCGTCCTGTACTAATATGGGGGATTATCTTGTTAATTTTATCAGTCTATCCTATTTTTGTAGCCTTAGGATCAATGAATTTTACTTTAGCTATAATATCTCAAGTAATATTTGCCGGAATTATCGCTATTTATATGGGACCTATCCCAACGGTTTTAGTAGAGATATTCCCGACTAGTGTAAGATTTACCGGCGTTGCACTTTCATACAACCTTGCAGCTGCTATATTTGGTGGTACTGCTCCAATGTTAGCAATGATATTAACAAAAGTTACCGGAGACAATTATGCTATTGCATATTATTTAATTGCACTTGCCTTGTTATCTTCTATAATTCTAAAATTCTACAAAGAAACTTATAAAAAGAATTTGGTAAATTAGGTTCTATGATGAGCGAAGTTTTTAAAATACCAAACGGTGAAAGCAAAGTTTTACTACATTGTTGTTGTGCTCCTTGCGTTGGTCCTTTAATGGAAAAAATGATAGAGAGTGACATTAAATATACGCTTTTTTTTTACAATCCTAATATTCACCCTAAAAAAGAATATGAGCTTCGTAAGAACGAAAATATTAAGTTTGCTGAGAAGCATAATATAGAATTTATTGACGCAGATTATGATCCGCAAAATTGGTTTAGAAGAGCTAAAGGGATGGAATTTGAGCCTGAGAGAGGTATACGCTGTACAATGTGTTTTGATATGCGTTTCGAGCGTACGGCTTTATATGCTTATGAGCATGGCTTTAAAGTTATAACTAGCTCGCTTGGTATTTCTAGATGGAAAGATATGAACCAAATTAATGAATCAGGAACTAGGGCGGCATCTCATTATGAGGGGATAACCTATTGGACTTATAATTGGCGTAAAGACGGCGGTGCTAGTCGTATGTATGAAATCGCTAAAGAAGAGCATTTTTATAAGCAAGAATTTTGCGGTTGTGTTTATTCTTTCCGTGATACTAACGATTGGCGAGTAGCAAATGATCGCCCTAAGATCGAGATCGGCAAGGAGTATTATTAGTCTCTCAAATTAATAAACAATATTTTATTTTTTAAATCTTTATATTATAATAATCTAGACAATCTAGCTATATTAGGGTTTTATTATGAATAAATGACAGTTACACGAAGCAAAGAATAAGTTAAGTAATATTATTGATATTGCCATGCATGGCACTCCTCAATGTATTACAAAAAGAGGTGAAGACGCAGTTGTAATTATGAGTATAAAAGACTATAAACAACTTACTAAACAAAAACCTGATTTTAAAGAATATTTGTTGAGCATACCTAAGACAGATGATTTGGTTATTGAGAGAGCCCAAGGAAAAGCGAGAGACTTTGAGCTATGAAATATTTATTAGATACTAATGTTGTATCTGAAATCCAAAAGAAAAAACTAATTCTCAAGTAGCAGCATGGTTTGCAATTGTTCATTTTAGCCAGTTATACTTAAGTTGTATAACCATAGGTGAGATAAGAAAGGGAATATCAAAATTAGCAAAGAAAGATAAAATAGCAAGTCTACAGTTAGAGAAATGGTTAGAAAGAATAATAGATTATAATGAGAGAATTCTTGATATTGACAAAGAAATATGTGAAGAATGGGATGCATTAACGAGCATAGACGGTACTAATGCAATTGATGTTTTAATAGCAGCACAAGCAAACAAAATAATATGATATTAGTTACTAGAAATACCAAACATTATAATATGTTTAACATTAAAATATTTAATCCTTATTGACTGATCAAAATTTTATTCCTCACTATAATAACTTCTTATGAACAAACTATCATTTCAACAAATTATTCTGACATTACAAAATTACTGGCAGGATTATGGTTGCGGCATATTACAGCCTTACGATGCCTATGTCGGAGCCGGTACGTTTCACCCTGCAACGGTGCTTAGATGCCTTGGTACTAAACCTTGGTCTGTTGCATATGTTCAGCCATCAAGAAGACCAGGCGATAGCAGATACGGCATGCACCCCAACAGAATGCAGCATTATTACCAGTTTCAAGTTATCTTAAAACCGTCGCCGGATGATATTCAAGATTTATATCTTAAAAGTTTAGAATGTTTGGGGATAGATTTAAAAACCCATGATATCAGATTTGTTGAAGATGATTGGGAGTCACCGACGCTCGGAGCCTCAGGGCTTGGTTGGGAAGTATGGTGCGATGGTATGGAAGTATCACAATTTACTTATATGCAGCAAATCGGTGGGATTGAATGTCGTCCCGTTGTGGGTGAGATCACTTATGGCTTAGAAAGGCTTGCATTATACATCCAAGGCGTTGATGAAGTAAAAGCACTTGATTGGAACGGGCAAATAGGTGAAAAAGCTTTAAAATACGGTGAAGTAGATTTCGAGGCTGAGCGGCAATTCTCGAAATATAATTTAGAGCTTGCCGATAGCAAGATGTTGCTAAGACATTTTAAAGATAGTGAAGCACAATGCGAGAGGCTAGTGAAGGCAAACTTACCTATGCCGGCTTATGATGAATGCCTTAAAGCAAGTCATTACTTTAATCAATTAAATGCGTTAGGTGTAATTAGTGTAACGGAGCGTGCTTCTTATGTTTTAAGAGTGCGTCATTTAGCTAGAATTTGTTGTATGAAATGGTTGGAGTTAAGCGGTGAGTGAATTATTATTAGAGCTATTTAGTGAAGAAATACCTGCATTTATGCAAAAAAACGCTGAAGAGGGTTATTTAAATATATTCACACACATTTTTGCAGAAAGCGAAATATTTGCAAAAGTACAAGTATTTGCAGGACCTCGCAGGATAACGCTGCATGCTACCCATTTGCCAAAGGTCACTTTGCCACAAGAGGCAGAAATTAAAGGACCAAGCATAGAATCTCCGGAAGCCGCTATTAACGGCTTTTGCAGTGCTCATAATGTGAGTAAATTAGAGCTTTCTACTAAATTAATTAATAATCAGCTATATTATTTCTTTGTCAAAAAGACAGAAGAAAGAGAAATAAAAAAGATTTTGCCGAAGATTATTATAGAGGCTATTAATAAATATAGCTGGGCAAAATCAATGTTTTGGGGTGATCACAAAATAAAATGGATTAGACCTCTGCGAAATATTTTATGTATATTTGATGGCGAAGTACTACCACTGCAATTTGGGTATTTAACCGCTAATAATATTACGTACGGGCATCGTCTTACTGATAATAAAAAATTAGAAGTAACAGATTTTGAAGATTATAGAAATAAGCTTTTAGAAAATAACGTTGTTTTAGAAAGAATAAAGAGAGAAGAAATAATTAAGACCGGCTTATTAGAGCAGGCAAATGCTCAAAATCTAAATATAAAAGAAGATGCACGTTTAATAGAAGAAGTAGCAGGACTTAGCGAATTTCCTGTCGTATTGCTTGGAAGAATCCCGCAAAAATTCTTAGAGCTACCTAAAGAAGTACTTATTTCTTCGATGCGTACGCATCAGAAATATTTTTGTTTATTTGATAAAACAGGAAATTTTGCACCATATTTTCTCTTTGTTAGTAATGGTAGATTTGCAAATGCTGAACTCGTTATTCAAGGTAATGAAAAAGTACTATCGGCAAAACTTTCCGATGCTTTATATTTTTATAAACAAGATATAGCTAAAACTTTAGAATCAAGATTAGGTAAATTAGCAGCTGTAACATTTCATGCAAAACTTGGTAACTTAAGAGAAAAAATTGAACACATAACCGATATTTGTAATTATATAGCTCCAAATAATAAAGATTTAATTATGGCAGCAAAGTTTTGCAAAAGTGACCTTGTTTCCGAGATGGTTGGAGAATTTCCTGATCTGCAAGGTATTATGGGTTATTATTATGCAAAATATGAAGGGCTAAATGAAGAAATAGCCGCTGCAATTAGAGACCATTATAAACCGCAAGGTTTGAGTGACAATGTAGCAAGCGGAAATGCGGCATTGCTTGCTTTAGCCGATAAGCTAGATAGTCTAGTAGGTTTGATGATAGCAGGCGAAGCTCCAACAGGTTCAGGTGACCCCTATGCCTTAAGACGTCAAGCTCTTGGTATAATAAGAATAATACTTGAAAATAAATTAGAACTAAATTTTAATGATTTAATTATTTTTGCCTTAAAGTTATATGGAAATTCAGCAGATAAAGATTTAATAATATCTTTCTTTGAAGAAAGAGCAAAATTTTACTTTAAAAATGAATATGATATTTTATTAATTAATGCTGTTCTTGACTTAAATTTAGTAGATACAAAATTTAAGCTTGAGACGTTAAAAGAATTTTTAATAGAAGACGCAGGCAAGCAATTATTAAATGCTTACAAACGAGCTAGCAATATAATCGGTAATCAGAAAATTACCGGCTTAGTTGATGCGAGTCTCTTTAGTACACAGCTTGAAAAAGAATTATTTGAAGTAATCCAAAAAATTTCTCCACAGATTATAGATAGTATAGCTGATAAAGATTATAAGAGAGCCTTAAATTTATTATCGTCTCTATTAACTCCTATTACTAGCTTTTTTGACAATGTATTAGTTAATGATCCTGATCCAAAAATCGCTCAAAATCGTTTATCGTTATTACAAAATTTTTGCGAGTTATTAAATAAAATTGCTAAGTTTAACCGCTTATGACTAAAACTTTCCTATGTCATTCCCGCGAAAGTGAGAATCCATTAAAGTTAAGCTTTTTAAAAGCTTAACTTTAAAGATTTTTTAGCATGGATCCCTGCTTTCGTAGGGATGACATCCAGTAAAACTCGCCTTAAGTTGACACACATGTGCTTCCGCGGGAATGACATCGAGAAGCAGATATATAACAAAACCAAAATAACTAAATAATGATCAGTAAAGCAGTTCAATTTATAAAATCAGGTAAAGTAGTAGTATTCCCAACCGAAACAGTTTATGGAATCGGAGCGGATGCTACTAATAATACAGCTTGTTTAAAGATTTTTCAATTTAAAAATCGTCCTGCTAGTAATCCGCTTATTGTTCATGTCTTCTCCATAGAGCAAGCAAAAGAAATAGGCGAGTTTAATGATTTAGCTATAAAAATAGCAGAAAAATTTTGGTCTGGACCATTATCTATAGTTGTCCCTTTAAAAGAGAATGCCAATATTGCCCCTAGTGTAGCTGCAGGACTAAATACCATAGCACTTCGGATACCGTCTTACCATGTAGCATTAGAGCTTATCAGACAATCAGGCGTACCTATAGCCGCCCCAAGTGCTAACCCTTCAAACTATATTAGTCCGACTAACGCTGAGCATGTCACAAAACATTTTAAGGATAATAAGGAAATTGTTATTTTAGCACCTGAAATCTATCAATCTGAATATGGGCTAGAGTCAACTATAATTGATACTACAACCGCTACTCCTACTATTCTTAGAGAAGGGTTTATAACTGCTGAAATTTTAGAAGAAGTACTTAGGGTAAAAGTTTTAAAAGCATCAGAAACAAGTGCTATAAAAGCTCCCGGCATGCTTGCAAAACACTATTCACCAAAAGTACCGGTTAGGCTAAATGCTATAAATTTAGAGGATAAAGAAATCAGCTTAAATTTTGGCAATAGCAATCTTACGGGAAGATTTTCATTAAATCTCAGTACCAAGGGCAATCTTATAGAAGCTGCTGCAAATCTTTATGCGTATTTAAGAATTCTTGACGATTATGCTGCAGCTCATGATGTAAGAGGTATAGCAGTTGCTCCTATACCTCAAGCAAATATTGGTGCTGCAATTAATGATCGCCTAAAACGTGCCGCAAAATCATAAATTTCGGCGTTCTATGCGCCTTAATAGCTTTTTGATGATATTTGGTCATTACATAATTATCATGTGAGGTTAGATAATCATCGTTATTCATAATTTCAAAATTACCGTTCTGTTTTATTAGTTCAATTGCTTCATAAAAATAATTTTCGATATCAGAAGCAAATACTAAATTACCGTTATCTTTTAGCTTATCTTGTAAAACCTTAAGACGCTCTTTATTGAAAATACGTTTCTTTTTTTGCTTATTTTTTATCCATGGATCGGGAAATAAAATATAAATTCTATCTAAACTATTATTTGGTAAATCGTTTAATATTAAGTCCAAATTATTCGGAAATAATAAAAAATTCTTGATATTCTGCTCAGCAGCAAGTTTTAAAACATTTGCAACTCCGTTTAAATATACCTCTACCCCAATAAAAAGTGTATCAGGATTCATTTTAGCTTGGTTAATGAAATGCTCACCCATACCAAAACCTATCTCAAGAAATACTTTACGCTGTTCGCTTTCAAGTTTTTCTTTGGAAAATAAATATTTCGGTAGTTCGTTATCTAATAAATTCTGTTGTACTCCTGATAAGCTTTTGCCGATTTGCCTTGCATATGACCGATTGAGAGTAATAGACGATATTTCTATTACTCTATTATGCGACTGCAAATCTTTATAAATATTGTCGATATTATAGCCGTAATTCAAAAAGATTTCGCTAACTTTTTCTGCTTGGTTAAACCCTATCTCTAATATAATCTTACCGTTTGGTTTTAAGAATGGTTTGGCATTTTTAGCAATTATATGATAAACTTGCAAGCCGTCCTCTTCAGCAAATAATGCAAAATGCGGCTCGTGGTTCAGTGTCTCAAGTGCCATTTCTGATTTTTCGGTGTGTGATATATATGGTGGGTTGCTAACTATAACATCAAATTTTTGCTTTCCTAAATTTTCAAACCAATCACTGTGAATAATCTGAATGCGATCCGTTACATGATGTTTTATGGCATTACTTTTAGCAACTTCTATTGCTTCAAGGCTTATATCGGTTGCAATTACATTAGCATTCGGTAACTCACATAATAGACTGATAGCAATGCAGCCGCTACCTGTACCGAGTTCTAGTATGCTGTCATTCCGTGGCTTGACCACGGAATCCAGTTTCTTTTTTTCTGGCTTCTCGCTTTCGCGGGAATGACATTGAGGTCTATGGGAATAACGCCGCAACACAACATCCACCAAAATTTCAGTATCACTTCTAGGAATTAACACATGTTTATTAACAATAAATTCACGTGAGTAGAATTCTTTAACGCCTGTAATATATGTTATAGGTTCATGCTTTAATCTTCTCTCTAACAATTTTTCAAAAGCTTCTATCTCAGCTTCACTTAACTGTTCATCAAGATTAATAAGCAAATACTCAATAGGTTTATTTATAACATGCTGAAGTAAAATTCGTGCTTCTAATTGCGGCGGATTGATACCTATTTTATTTAATTTATCTGATGCTTTACTCAAGGCTTGTTTTATAGAATATTGCACGGAACAGGTCCAAATCCTATAATTTCTAATATTGCTTTATATATTGTTTTCATAATTAGGGGGCTACAAATAGCTAGAGGTCCTAAAATTAAGCGTTTATTATCTATACTACGTATTTGGTCTATTAAAAGATCTGAATCTCTTTCTAATTTATTATGAGCTTTAATACGAATTCGTAAAGGGAAAGCATCAGCTATTAAATTAGTTGTGAGAGGGATGATTAAAGTAGAAGGGTGATTTGCATCCAATAGTACTTGATCTTGGATAATCAATACAGGTCTTGTTTTACCAAGCTCACTACTGACTCTAGGATTTAAATCGGCAAGCCAAATTTCTCCGAGGTTAATTTTCAGGATCATGCTCTATATTCGAAAATTCGGAATTTATTTTCATGCTTTCTTGTCTTGTACGCATACTAATTGCAAATAATTTTTCTTTCCTTTCTTGCTCATATAGGCTTTTATTCATAGTTTCAATAGATCTTCTAATATACTGACTACGTGAAATATGAAGTTTTTTAGCCCTTTGAGCTACTTCCTTGGCTAAATCATCGGGCAATCTTACAGTAAGTGCAGACATAACTCTTAAGTATTACAATTATAAACACATAGTGTAATTATAATTGTAATACAATTTATGTCAAGTGCCCATTTTGGCATTGCTAAGTAAAGAATGATAGTAATTAATTTTTATTAAAAAGTAAGTAGTAATGAGTTCTCAATGATATCAAGAGCTTTACTATATTGTTTAGTTTTCCTATTAAAGCGAGCAAGATAGTGTCTGATTAAAGAATTTTTGGACTCTACCAAAGCAGTTTCCGCTTTAGTTACAACGTGTTGTAAAACCAACTGATATTTGCCGTACACATCATACGCATCAGTGCATAATATATTAATGTTATACAATTTCTATATACGAGTAGCCATACCTAAATAACAATACAAATCTCTAGTTTCACTTACTTCGATAGCAATAATTTTATTCCGGTTTCTGTCAACAGCACGCCAGACATAGGCTCGATTTTTCTTTTTTATAATACGTAAATAATTCGTCTATTTCTAATATTTCAATATCCTCTAATTTCTCCGGTATATTTACATTTCTTAGTTTTTTGCGTATTAATTCTGCAAAATGACGAATCCAGTATATTATCAATGTGCTCAACACTTCTTCTAATCTTTCTATTGATCTTATTCCGATGCCTTCAAGATACATCTTTATTACTTTTATTCTTTTTTCTAATCCATATTTTATACGTTTATCTCCTATACGATATGTCCCTTTGCAGCTTTTACACTTGTATCTTTGTACTCCTTTTGACGTCCGACCATTCTTTACTAAACTCTTATTACCGCACCATTTACAATATTCCATTAGCTTTCCTTTTTCTTAATAGAATATCTGCTTTTTATCTCTTATCAATCTTTATTTTGCAATCCCCTCATTTTCTACCTAGATTTTTCATCTCTAAAATATATTCTACACTACCCAAAGGAGCTTGTTTCTTAAGCTCGGTAAATTTGTGCAATACATCGGTGGCTATAATAGCTTCCATATCCCTTGGCAGCTCACAAAAAAATTCCATAATCTTATTACTAGTCGGATGGGTAAAGCTTAAATACCAAGAATGCAGGGCTTGGCGTTTAAAATCGATTAATTTTGCTTTTAGTTCAGGAGGAGAATAAGCAATTTTTCGGTCATTATTACCGTAAGTTTGATCGCCGACCACCGAATGCTTTAAATGGCTTAGCTGCACCCTGATTTGATGAGTTCTACCGGTACTAAGTCTGCATTCCACCATACTAATAGTACCGCCGTAAAACAGCTCTAAAGTCTTGTAATGCGTAACAGTTTCTTTACCGCCATATTTTAATATGGTCATTTTTTGACGGTCTACTCGGCTACGACCTATATTATTCTTAATGACTCCTTCTAACGGATTAATTACTCCCCAAACTAACGCTTTATATTTCCGTATTACCTGCCTTTGCTCTATCTGATTTGCAAGCAACATATGTGCTGTATTATTTTTAGCAACTACCATTAAGCCCGTAGTATCCTTATCCAAACGATGCACTATCCCAGGTCTTGCTGCTGAACCTATATCCGATAGATTCTTCGTATGATAAAGTAATGCATTAACAAGCGTATCGTCATGATGTCCTGCCCCTGGGTGTACTGTCATACCTGCAGCTTTGTTAATGACTATCAAATCATCATCTTCATAAATTATATCAAGTGCTATATTTGCTGCTGCAATTTTTAGCTCTTCAGGTTCTTTAAACGAAAATAGTATAACATCATTCTCCTTGACCAAAACATCAGGATCAGAAATAATTACATCATTAACTAGTACTTGCGAATCTTTAATAGCTTTTTGGATTTGGTTTCTAGAAATATTTTCAAGAAGTTGTGACAAAGCTTTATCGAGCCTTATGTTATTGAGTTCGTTTGGTACATTATATGTTAACATATTTTATTTTAAGATAATGAGTAATACGCTTAAATGGTTAAGTGCAATCGGTGTTGAATATTACTGCTCTGAGCACCCACCGAAATTAAAGGTATGTAATAATACTGAACTAACTGAAAAGTCACAAGTAAAACTTATGTCTACAAAAAAAACTGCATTCAATACGAATAGAAATCTTTCAAAATTTCCTTATAGAGAGGAATTTAAAGGAGACACTTCACCTCGAACCTCAGCGTACACAAAAGTATGTGAGGTTGAGGGGTTAGGATCGGCGTCTAAATTCCCTCTAGAAGTAGGGTGTGGGAAGATTTCTAATGATAAAGTTCATGATAATATAACCCTAGCAAGATCTCTTGCCGATAACGCTAATAATATCGAAGAACTCAAAGAATCTCTACTAAATTTTAATGGTTGTGAACTTAAGAAATTTGCTACTAATACGGTTTTCGGTGATGGTAATTTGGAAGCTAAAATTATGTTAATAGGTGAAGCTCCTGGAAGTACTGAGGATTTGAAAGGAATACCTTTTTGCGGCGAAAGCGGCAATTTACTTGATAATATGCTACATGCTATCGGAATTTCACGAAAAAATAACGCTTATATTACTAATACGGTATTTTGGCGTCCTCCCGCTAATAGACAGCCAACGCTCGAAGAAGTCGATATTTGTAAACCGTTTGTTGAGAAACATATTGCTCTTATTAGCCCGAAGTTAATTATTCTAGTCGGTAGCACGGCTACAACTAGCTTACTCGGAAAAAATTCAGGCATTACTAAAATTAGACAAGAATATTATTTTTATACCAATAAATATCTATCCGCTCCTATTGAAACTACGGCAATCTTCCACCCTGCCTATTTACTTCGCCAACCTATGCAAAAACGCACCTCTTGGTATGATTTACTCAAGATTAAGGAGTATTTAGTGAATACGGGTTTGCTCATTAACTAAAAAAATTTAAGCTTAAATCTTCTTGAAATAACATATAATGTTATGCTAATATCAATTATTGTTATTCTAAAGGGAATATTGTGAATATTTCTTTCACTCCTGAACTTGAAAAATATGTAAATAGACAGGTAGAAAGCGGCTTTTACCATTCTTCAAGTGAAGTTATAAGAGCAGCGTTACGTTTAATTGGTCAAATCTGAAAATATTTCTCAAAATGCTCAGTTTGAAAATTATAAAACATGGCTTAATCACGAAATACAGATTGGTTTAGATCAAGCTGCTGAAGGTAAATTAATTCCAGGAGAAAAAGCGTTACAAGATATTCGTGATTTTCGTAAAGCTTATTTAGAAAACAATAGTTAAAAATCAATTTATTTTCTAGCCACGCTGAACAAGATATCAAATATATTTGGCTTTATATAACAAATGATAGTATTAGAGCAGCTGATAACGTACTAGAATGTTTGGAACAAGCTTTTGATAAATTAGCTAATAATCCTAACATGGGCAGTAAACGTGAAGATTTAACAAATAAACCCTTACGCTTTTGGATTGTATATAATTATTATATTATTTATGCTCCTAATACCAGCCCTTTACAAATTTTACGTATTATAAGTTTGTATTGCAATATAGAAAATTTTTAAATCCTCATAAATAATAATTCATTTCTAATTTCATTAAATTAGGGTTATATTTATTGATGTATAAAAATAAGGTATATCCATTATGACCAATGAAAATGATAATGATTCAGAATTTGCCGAATTAAAAATCAGAGGAAAAATATTTAAATTACCTATACTGAAAGCAAATATAGGTGAGGATGTAATTGACATAAGCAGGGTCTCTGCGGAAGCCAATTGTTTTACTTATGACCCGGGTTTTATGTCTACTGCTTCTTGTCAGTCTACTATCACTTATATAGATGGTGATAAAGGAATCTTGCGGCATCGAGGATATAATATTAAAGATTTAGCCGAGAAGAGCGATTTTTTAGAAGTGGCATATTTGCTAATCTATGGAGAATTACCAAGCATCGAGCAGTATAATAATTTCACTAAACAGGTTGCTCATCATTCATTAGTGAATGAAAGATTACACTATTTATTTCAAACCTTTTGTAGCTCTTCTCATCCTATGGCTATTATGCTTGCGGCCGTTGGTTCTCTGTCGGCATTTTATCCTGATTTACTGAATTTTAAAGAAGCAGACTACGAGCTTACCGCTATTAGAATGATTGCTAAGATACCAACTATCGCCGCAATGTCTTATAAATATTCTATAGGACAACCGTTTATTTATCCTGATAATTCGTTAGATTTTACTGAAAATTTTCTGCATATGATGTTTGCAACGCCTTGTACAAAATATAAAGTAAATCCAATAATAAAAAATGCTCTTAATAAGATATTTATCCTACATGCGGATCATGAGCAGAATGCTTCTACTTCAACAGTCCGAATCGCCGGCTCATCTGGAGCTAATGCTTTTGCGTGTATTAGCACGGGTATTGCCTCACTTTGGGGACCTGCTCACGGCGGGGCTAATGAAGCGGTAATAAACATGCTTAAAGAAATCGGTAGTTCTGAGAAGATACCTAAATATATAGCTAAAGCTAAGGATAAAAATGATCCGTTTAGGTTAATGGGTTTCGGTCATCGTGTATATAAAAACTATGACCCACGTGCCGCAGTACTTAAAGAAACGTGCAAAGAAGTATTAAAGGAACTCGGGCAGCTAGAAAACAATCCACTCTTACAAATAGCAATAGAACTTGAAGCTATCGCTCTTAAAGATGAATATTTTATTGAGAGAAAATTATATCCAAATGTTGATTTTTATTCAGGTATTATCTATAAAGCTATGGGTATACCGTCACAAATGTTCACGGTACTTTTTGCAATAGCAAGAACCGTAGGCTGGATGGCACAATGGAAAGAAATGCACGAAGACCCTGAACAAAAAATCAGCAGACCTAGACAGCTTTACACCGGTTATGTACATAGAGAGTATAAGGGTATCGGGGAGAGGTAAACATTATCGTGAGCTGGTATTGTTGTGGACACCAAATCGTTATTGCGAGGAGCGAGCCATAGGCGATGTGGCAATCTAGAAAATAATTAAAAAAATTCTGTAAATCAGAATTTTTTACTGGATTGCTTCGTCAATTGCTATGCAATTTCCTTGCAATGACAGAAAACCGGTCCACGCACTCCTTTGCAATGACGTTGAAAATATAAATCATATGAATTTTATTGATGAAGTTAAAATATATATAAAAGGCGGGAACGGCGGTAATGGTTGCGTTAGTTTCCATCGTGAGAAATTTATTGACAGAGGCGGACCGGACGGTGGGGACGGTGGACGTGGCGGTAGTGTTATATTTAGGAGTAATCACCATCTTAATACGCTAGTAAATTATCGATATAAACAGCATTTTACCGCAGAAAACGGCAAAAATGGTCAAGGTTCAAATAGAAGCGGCAAATCAGGAAAATCATTAGTTCTTGATGTTCCAATCGGTACTCAAATCTTTTCCGAGGACGGCAATATATTATTGCATGACTTCACTAAAGATGACCAAAGCTTTGAAATAATTAAAGGAGGAAGCGGCGGTCTTGGTAACAGCCATTTCAAAACGTCGGTTAATCAAGCTCCGAGAAAGCGTACGGAAGGGGAAATTGCCGAAGAAATGTGGATTCATTTAAGCTTAAAGCTTCTCTCTGATGTTGGGCTTGTGGGTCTTCCAAATGCCGGTAAATCTACTTTTTTATCGGTTGTAACGGCAGCCAAGCCTAAAATTGCCGATTATCCCTTTACTACTTTAGTGCCGAATCTTGGAGTGGTGTATGTTGATGACGAAGAGTTTGTAATAGCTGATATTCCAGGTTTGATCGAAGGAGCTCATCAAGGACACGGACTTGGCGATAAATTCTTAAAGCATATAGAAAGATGTAATGTATTAATACATTTAATAGACGGCTCTAGTAATGATGTAGTGGTAGATTATAATACGGTACGTCTTGAACTTGGGTCATATGCCGATTATCTAGAAAATAAAATCGAAATCATATGTCTTAATAAATGTGATGTTCTTACCGATAAGGAAATACAAGAAAAAATAAATAAGTTACAACAAGCTACTAATCAAGAAGTTTTTTCTATCTCTACATACACTAATCTAGGGGTAAATAAAATAGTTAAACTAGCTTTAAAGACTATAAAAATCAGGAGTAATATATTGCCGGAGCTAAGAAAGACGGGCATTGCCCGTGTAGATACCGATGTCATGCCTGCGAAAGCATGAATCCAAAAAAAAAGTATAAATACAGCAAATTTTTAAAACTAAAAGCTCGATTTATCTTGCTTTATGCTGGATTCTCACCTACGCGGGAATGATATCGAGTAGTTTTTTTGGTCCACGCAAATGCTACGCACTGCTCGCAATGACAATTAATAAACTTTAAATCAAAGTAATACGTTGTTCTTCTGCCTCTAGATATTTCTCTAGCTCTTCCTTAGTATATTTCTTTTCTTTAAGCTTTATTTCGTTATTAAATATATATTGTACAGCTTTATCTTCTAAGGCAGGACCTTTAAGTCCTTCAATTGCACTAGGATTATTTTTATAAAAATCAAATATCATATTTTCCTGCCCAGGAAAATTACGTGCTTGTTGCATAATAACTTTTCTTAAATCATCAGACTCTAATTGCAAATTTTTAGATTTTGCGTATTCAGCAAGTAATAAGCCTATTCGCACACGGCGTAGGGCTAATTTATTATAATATTCTGTTATTTCTTTAGGGGATTTATCTTTTAATAATGATTCATCTTGGTTATTTTTATCGGTTTCGGATTTTAGAATATTTTTTTCTTGCTCTAATAAAGATTCCGGTACATCAAAATCTAACAATTTTTCTAACTTATCAAATAAGTTCATTTTCATTATAGTATTAATAGCTTCTTCCGATTCGTTTTCTATTTGTTTAGCAAAATGTGTACGCAATTCTTCAAGGCTATTACTTTGGAATTTTTTAGCAAACTCCTCATCAATAACGGTAGGTTCTGCAGTATGTACTGCTTTAATTTGTACTGCAAAACGAGCATCTTTACCTGCTAAATCTTTAGAATGGTAATTCTCAGGAAAAGTAACATTAACATCTACTTCACTACCTGTTTTAGAACCTATTAATTGCTTCTCAAAACTTGGAATAAGTGCATTATTACCTATTACTACCTTTAAATCATTTAATTTACCGCCTTCAAAAGTTTCGTCCTTGATGTACCCGATTGCATCAATAGTAACCTGATCTCCATCTTTTATTTTTGCTTTACTTTCTTTAGTATAACTTTTTGTTAATGCGGCAAGTTTTTCTAGTTGTTCTTCAACATCTTTAGCGTTTACTTCTAATTTTGGACGATCTAGTGAGATTTTCTTTAAATCCGGAATAGTAATTTTAGGTAATAGCTCTATTTTTACGGTAAATTCTAAAGCTTTATCGAGTTCGTTTTGCAATTCTTCAATTTTGGGTCTACCGATTATATTTAGATTATGTTTTTTAATAACGTGATTTACCGAATGGTTAATTCTTCTTTCTATTATATCATTCCTGACGGAAATACCGTATTTTTTCTTAACAATTGAAACAGGTACTTTACCGGCTCTAAAACCTGCTATTTTAACTTTTTTGGTTAAATCAAGTAATTCTTTTTGAATATCGTCATCTATCTCACTTAAAGGAGTAGAGATTCTTGCATGAAAATCCAATCCTTCGTTTTTTAATACAGTAATTCCCATTTTAATAATCCATTAATTCTGTGCATAGTTTGCGAATCAAAATAAACTAATGAGCAGAAATATGCAATAGTTTTTGTAAAATCCTATTAGGATTAGGAATTGCTAACTGTGAGTTTCGCAAAACTCACCTTTGCTGGCATATAGTCATCTATTTTTGCAATCACTAACTATTTAGCGTTAGCACTTAACAACAATTGAGTAATTTCTGTAGCAGTAAGGCCTTGCTTCTTATAATTTTCGATGGCTTTAATAAATTTGGATGTATCAAAATCGGATTGATATTATTAATATAACAATATCTAGTTCGGCTACCATTTTTTATTATCTTAATGTTCGGTTTTTTTGGTATGGTTGTACGTAATAACGTTTTTATTGCCTTTTTATACAAAAGTATAGCTATTTCTTTTTTGTCACTCATCTTGTTAACGCTCATCAATAGCTTATCGTTACTTGTTTGCACTTTTCGTATTGCCTCTTGAGAATATTTTTCAGCTATCCATACGGCTATTTGGGAAGCAGTAAATTCTTTTCTGGTATTAATCTTAAGAAACTTAATAATTGCAGATTTAAGATCAAATATCTCATAGCATCTATTATCATGATTAACTATGTTATCAATATTGTTAACATAATAATATCTAAACCAGCGTCCTTTTTTGGTTATTTTAATGTCCCTATCGGGGATGAGAAATCCCTTCACCTAAAGGCGAAGGGAAGATATAATGAAGTTACCTTGGCAACTAATTTATAAAGAGATATGAGGAGTTATAGAAAAAGTAGCCATAGCCAGTATGATTTG
>NZ_BAABMM010000012.1:0-58425 GCF_045865205.1 Candidatus Rickettsia kedanie
TTTTGGGCTAGAGGTTATATGGCAGTTAGTGCGGGTAATATTACTGATGAAATGATACAGCAGTATATTGATGAGCAAGAAGGTGAGCCTATTAATGATGATCGATTTCTAATCGATTCCACTTTATCACCTCTCAGCTTATAGCTGAGAGGTGTTTAGTTTTTGGTTCTATTTTCGGTATAGTGGTACACAATAGCCTATTTAATTCATTTCTATAAATCATGATAATAATTTGTCTCTTTTTTACTTTGCTTTTAGCATTAAGTAATCGTTTATCATTGCTTGCTTCCTCCTTTTGCTTTGCTTCTTCAGGATAATTATCAACTAGCCAAGTTGCCATTTCCATAGCAGTAAACTCTTTACTTGGATGGGCTTTAAGGAGTTTAATAATTGCAGTTTTGCGGTCAAAAAAAAGACATATTAGGTAATTATATTATTTTTTAGACATTGCTAAATTAAAGATAGATATTATCATGAGTTAAACAATTCAAAGTATTGTTGCATGGACATTATATCATTCCCGCCTACGCGGGCAGGTGTTGTTGTGTGGAGGGCAAAGCGTCATTGCGAGGAGCAAAGCGATGTGGCAATCCAGAAAATAATTAAAAAATTCGATACATCAGAATTTTTTGCTTCCTTGCTTTGTCAATTACTTCATAATTTTCCTCACAATGACTTTATGCAATAAGATTCAAACGTACTTCTTCGTTTAGTGCTGTTGTAGAAGATAATGCTATATCAAGTTCGACAAATATATGCACTAAGGCTATAGATAAATCATTGATCATTTTATCGGTATGGGCAGGGGTTGGGATGATTCGGAGGCGTTCCGTACCTCTCGGTACGGTTGGAAAATTGATATGTTGAACGTAAATACCATATTCATTAAGGAGCATATTTGAGGCTCTCGCCGCTTTAATCGGATCACCAATAATTATTGGCACTATATGACTTTCATTTTTCAAATAAGGTATATTAAAATTTTCAAAAGATTTTTTAAGTTTTGTAACTACTTCTTGATGTGTTATTCGTTCTTCATTTGATTCTTTAAGATGTCTAATACTATGCGTTGCAGCGGTAGAAATTACCGGCGGTAATGAAGTAGTGAAAATAAATCCTGGAGCGGTTAGTCTTATAGCATCGACTAAATTATGGTTGCTAGTGATATAACCGCCGATAGTGCCGTATGCTTTGGCAAGCGTTCCTTGAATAATATCGATTTGATCGCTACAATTAAGAAGCTCGGCCATACCGCCACCTTGTTTACCGTACAAACCGACCGTATGGACTTCGTCGATAAAGGTTAAAGCATTATATTTTTTGGCTAAGTTGATTATATCTTTGATAGGTGAGAAGAAACCGTCCATAGAGTACGCCGATTCAAAAACAATAATTTTCGGCCTATTAATATCGATTGATTGTAAAAGCTCTTCTAGATGTTTAACGTCTAAATGTCTATATATATATTTCTTGGCTCTTGAATTTGTAATTCCTGCAATTATTGATGCATGATTTAGCTCATCGGAGAAAAATACTATATCCGGCATGATTTTAGCAAGACTTGCAAGCGTTGTATCATTTGCAACAAAACCGGATGTAAAAACTAAAGCTGCTTGCTTTTTGTGTAAATCTGCAAGTTCTTTTTCAAGCTCAAGAATGGCAATATTATTGCCGCCGATATTGCGAGTTCCGCCTGATCCAACACCGTATTTGAGCAAGGTCTCTATGGAAGCTTGTATTACTTGTGCATGTTTACTCATACCTAAATAGTCATTAATGCACCACATCACTATTTGTTTATTAGCATGTTCTGCAAAAGGAAAATTATCGGCTTGTCTTTTTAAGGCTTTAAATTCTCGATACCTTCCTTCACTCTTAATTTTGTCTATATGTTTGCTAAATATAGTATCGTAATAAGACATTAGAACTATTATGTGTTTGAAGTTTTTTATGTGAATTGTAAAACATACTGTGTCATCCCGTGGCTTGACCATGGGATCCATAAAAACAATAAAAAATACTAGTATTTCTACTGGATCCCGCGATCAAGTCGCGGGATGACAACGGATTGCAACCATTCTACATTAAAATTAAAAAAGTTAAAGTTATAATATAGCTTTTTGTACAATATCGTTTAATCTCTTTGAAAATGCACCTGTATCGGCAACCGGTTCACCCTCTAAAATACAGGCTTGATCAAATATTAGATTAACCAATTCTTCATTATTTTTATTATTTGCTTTTAAGTCGTTAAAGATTTTCTCTATGATTTTATTTTTAGGATTGAGCTCTAAATTTTTAGCGGATGCAGCCGCTATTTGTTTCTGCTCAATCAAAAATCTCTCCATACGAATATCCATAGCAGAGTCGCTAACGGCAAGACAAGCAGGGCTTGAAGTAAGTTTTTTAGAGATCTTAACTTCTTTTACTAACTCCCCAAGTGTTTCTTTAAAATAATCTGTTAACAATTTATATTCATCATCGGATTTTTTACTATGTGTATTTTTATCTTCAGATTGTGAAGTAGTTTGCTCTACATCGATATCGCTTCTTGTCGCTGACTTAATAGCATGTCCTTTATACTCGCTATTAACATTTACCCAAAAATCATCCACTGCATCGGTAAAAAGTAATACATCGATATTTTTACTTAATAACCCTTCAATTTGTGGACTTGAAAGTAATTTATCAGGGTTATCACCGCTTAAATAATATATAATATTCTGTTCCTCTTTAAATCCTGCTATATATTCGTCAAGGCTAATCATTTTATTATGTAAGGCACTTCTGAATATGCATACCTCTAATAATTTTTCATGGTCGGTAGTAGCTTCACATAAACCCTCTTTTAAAGCACCACCGAAATTAGCCCAAAACTTATTATATTCTTCAGATGATTTCTCTTTCTTTTTTCTAAGCTCACCAAGCACTCTTTTTGTAATAGCATTTTTGATTTTCTCAAGTACACTATTATGCTGCAATGACTCACGGCTAATATTTAACGGTAAATCTTCTGAATCAACCACGCCTCGTAAAAATCTTAAATATGATGGAATTAAATCAATATTCTCATCAGAAATAAACACTCTTTTGATATATAATTTGACTCGCCTTTTACGATCAGGGTGGAATAAGTCAAATGTTTTACTTGAAGGAATGAAAAGCAGGTTAGTAAATTCTATAGCTCCTTCGTTTTTATTATGCATAGTTATCCAAGGGTCATCAACGGCATAAGATAGGCTTTTGTAGAATTCTTTATATTGTTCTTCCGTAATTTCTGATTTCGGTCTTGTCCATAATGCAGAAGCTGAATTAAGCTGGATTTCATTATTACCGGCTTCATCAAAGAAATATATCGGTACTGCTATGTGATCGGAATAGCTTTTAACGATGTGTTTTAACCTGAAATGATCAAGGAATGTATCTTCTTCTTGTTTGATATGTAAAACAATTTCCGTGCCTCTTATGAATTCTTTATCTGAATCTGAAACAATATACTCGCCAAGCCCGTCTGACTCCCAAACATGTACTTTATCTTCGCATGCTTTTCTTGAGGTTACAGTCACTTTATCGGCTACCATAAAGCTTGAATAAAATCCAACACCAAATTGACCGATTAGCATATTATCCTTTTTAGAATCACCAGAGAGGCTTTTAAGAAAATTTGCCGTACCCGATCTTGCAATAGTACCTAAATTCTCAATTAAATCCTCTTTATTCATGCCGATACCGTTATCACGGATAATAATCTGCCTGTTATCTTTATCGATTTTAACCGTAATTTTAAAATTACTATCGCTAGCTACTAATTCGCTATTACTTTGAGATAAATAACGTAATTTATCGCAAGCATCCGAAGCATTAGAAATTAACTCCCTCATAAAAATCTCTTTATTACTATAAAGAGAGTGAATCATTAAATTTAAAATCCTGCCGACCTCGGCATCAAACTTTTTCTTTTCTTGTGTCATAATTATTCCAGTTAATGAATGATTTTTTAGTCATATGACTGCCGATGTTATTCCCGCGTAGGCGGCCCATTTTATTAATTATAAAATTCTATAATAAGATATTTTTAATGTTCTTTTTGGATTCCCGCCTACGCGGGAATAACATCGGCAGTCTAGCAACAACTGCACCTTATTTAATATAGGAATTAATAATCAAATTTAAATAGTCTTCATTAATATTTTTTATCAATATCGTTTTTACGCTATGAGTATGACCTTTAATAATTGCGATATTACTACGTGATAATTTCCAGTCTTTTGCTAAATAATTTAGGATTTCTTCATTAGCTTTACCTTGTTCCGGTGTTGCTTTTATAGATAATTTTAGATATGGAATATTATTGATAATTACAAAATTACTAATTAGATTTTGTTTAGCATTAGGCTTTACTTTAAGATTAAGTAAAACCTGATGTAAAGAAGAGTTATAATTATAGAATTTATCCATGAATATTTTTTATCATATTTGCTTATTATTTTTAATAAAAAAAGAATACTTGAAAAACTTTGCTTAAACTGATATAAAGTTTACCGTAAATGTTAGCACCCTTAGCTCAGCTGGATAGAGCAACAGATTTCTAATCTGTGGGTCAGAGGTTCGAATCCTTTAGGGTGCGCCATTCTTCATTTTTCGGTATTTCTACAAAAATCTCAAACCGCAGATGCAGCATAAAATCAAACTTTTTACCGTTTAATGAAAGGTTCGATAAAACTAATTTTTATTAATTGTCTTTCACCAAATCTCTAAACTGAGCAGTTTTTCTCTTTCTTCTAAATAGTAAATTTACTACCCCACAAAAAGAAATATTAATAATTTGATTAAGCAACCAGCCGCTTTAATCTCATTCATTTCTAACTGCGGGGCTGGTTCGTTCCAAGCATCAACATTGCGACAAAAGTTAAACCGAGGCAAATACTTGAACGCCGCCACTGAACTACCAAGATGGGTGCATGCTAAAGGCAGCGTTAAGCTGCAAGGCTTAGTGAAACGCCGTAACTTAGAGCGGTCATTGTTCTTAAGTGAAGCAGGTACAGCCTCAATTGCTAATGAGATTGTTGTTACTTAAATGTAGAAACTAATTATTTAAAATAATTAACTAATATATTAAATTATTAATTGTAATTATTACCATTTATTAAAATTTTCTATTATTTCCTCTAATCCTCTATATTCATATATCTCTTCAATCAATTCCAATTTATTTATTTATACTTCTAGTTAAATTTCTATTGCTTTTTTAAAGCTCTTGATTATGATTTTGACTTTAGTTGCAGTAATTTAGGCGATCAAAAAATATCTATTTTAGCTGAAATTTTATAAATTACTACTCTTACTCATATTTACTTTGGTGAAAATGATATAGGGATTATAGGAATTAAAGCAATTATAGAAGCTTCAAAGTTCAACAATAAAGATTTACACAATCACAATATAGATAATGAGGGAGTAAAGTTAATAACTGAATTCTTAACAAATAATAGTACTTTAAAGCATCTTGATATTTTAGGTAATAAAATAACACCTGAAGGAGTAAAAGTAATTATTGAAGCTTGAAGAAAAAATACTACTATTACGCATATAGATTTAGAGCAAGATAATATAGATAATAAAAGCAAAGTTATAATTGAGAAATATCTACAGCGAAATAAAAATTTAATGAATTTTCAAAAGTTAGCTGATGGAATAAACGATAAAGTAGACACTAATATTGCAATAAATGCTAAAGATAAAGCTATAATAAAAGATACTATAGAAGAGATCATACACAACGCTAAAGAACTTAATAATACAACCGATATAGACAAAATAACTGCTAGTATGCAAGAGCTGATAGTTGATAAATCTACAAAATTTAAAATTATGACTATAGCAAACCAGCTTAACGAAATAATTGACAACTAAAATATAAATGATGATATTAGCTTGTTAGGTGGTGATAATACTTTTGTACCTGCTGTCAGTTAATAATAAAATGCAAAAAATATTTATCAATTAAGCAGACATAACTGGAGAAGTGGCAAAAGATTTTGTTGGATAATTTCCACTTTCTTTCTCCAGTTTTTCAAAATGAAATATACCAAATCCAATACTTGTTGGAATCATAATAATTAATACTCCCCAGTTTCCAAAGATTTTTATTAAATGAGGAAAACCAAAAGATCTAATAACATACATACAAGCAGCTGATAAAGCATATGTAAATGTTACGGAAGTAAAGCGTTTAAAGGTTGGAAAATGTCTAAAACAATTTGGTACAGTCGGCATAACATTAAGGGCAAAAGTCATGATAAGTAATTGAATAATGAAATTTGATTTGGATTAGAAGCTTTATTTAATAAATATGGACATAGTAATATTGTAATAGTAAAAATACCTAATAATGCTTTTAGAATTTGTAAATGATATATCTTATAACTTAATGCTGCTACTATTATTATACTTATAAGTTCTATTATAGATAATTTAAAATTTTGTTTTATAACTTGTTCAGGAGTACAGTTAAATTTGGTTACAAGAATATCACCACAATAAATATATGCAAAATAAAAACATACAGGCCATGCACAATCCATTATAAATAGAGCTATTGCTGTCTTTTTATTAATTTTTTCTTTCCAAATAGGATTATTTTCTAATACTTTTATATCCCTATTAGCTTACTATTTTCAAAAGTTTTAAGTAATTTAAGCTTTGCATTAGCAAATTCAGGAGTTCCTCGTAATGCGGTTCTTGCTAATGTTCCTACAACGGCAATAATTGCACCGATACCAAATGCATAACGCCAATTAAAACCATAAGAAGTAACAATAGTAGCAACCCCTAAAGCTGCGAAAGTTCCTACAGTAGCGAAAACCGTAGCTAAGGCTACAATAGGATATTGTATTGGAGGTTTAGTAAACTCAGTTAAATAAACTTCTGTTCCTATTACCTCTCCCATTGAGGACATACCTTGAACAATTCTACATAATATTATTATAATAGAAGCTGTTATACCAATTTCATTGTAAGTAGGAAGTAATGCCATGACTATGCATGAAGTAGCCATCATCATAGTTGTTATAACTACTGTAGTTTTTCGTCCATATGTATCGCCTAAATATCCGAAAATGAGAGCTCCGAGCGGTCTCAAAATAGAAGTAGCACATAAAGCTGCTATAGGCGAAATAGCATAAGCATCGGCTTTTGGAAAAAAAGCTCATTAAGAAGTACCGACATATGGACATAAAGCATAATCAAAATATTCCAATAAGGTTCCTACAGATCACAACCCTACAGCTTGTTTCTGTTCTTTTGTCAAACTTCTTTGTTCTTTTTCGTAGCCTAGCATAATTCTTGTATAAAAAATTAAATTGTAAAAAGAATGATACTGTTTTGTATAAAAGTCAATACAGGTTTTTGTCTTATATGTTTAAAGAGATTAATAATATTTCTTAATGCTTAATTACAAATCAGAGGAATATCTAATATATTAGACCAAACTTTATCCCAACCTTTTGCATGAGCAATATTAGGCACAGTTTGTTTTTTTACACATGGTGAGTTACTTGTTTTTACGTAAAGCTCTGCTATGAAAGGTGGGACTCTTTTGTCATCCATGCCGGATAGATGTAATTGAGGAATATTATTAACCTGTTTTGCATAATTTATCGGGTTTAACGATTTAACTAAGTAACCGTGATAATTATGATATTTATCAAACTTTTTAGTATCTAAATTACCGGCAATCGTTATAATATCTTTAACATTACTATTTTGCGCGGCAATTAATATTGTAAGCCCGCCGCCACCGGAGAAGCCGACTAAACTAAATTTTTGTCCGTTATTGATAATATTTATTACATTGTTAATTGAATCTACGACTTCCTGCCCCATTCTTTTATCTAAC
Organism: Candidatus Rickettsia kedanie; assembly: GCF_045865205.1. NCBI lineage: Bacteria > Pseudomonadati > Pseudomonadota > Alphaproteobacteria > Rickettsiales > Rickettsiaceae > Rickettsia > Candidatus Rickettsia kedanie. The sequence continues at coordinate 7,898 of NZ_BAABMM010000012.1, forward strand.
CAATAATCGCTAATGCATTTTGGATTCATCTCTAAAGGAGTATATTGACAAGGTCGTGCTATATAAACAACATTCGGTCTTTTGTCGATTGTAGCAAGCTTCAAGAGCATCGGATTAACAGGAGTAGGGTTGTCAGAGTTAACGCCGCCATCCGCAAGATGCCCATCTCCTTCAATATAGAATACAAAAGGCAGGTAACTAGCAGTAATACGCTGATAAGTCGTAAGAGTAAAATCACCGCCGCTTACTAGCCTCATCTGAAAGTTATTTTGAGTTGCTATATCTTGCGAATGCTTTACCCTACTAGCTACAGCATGAATGGTAGAACACCCTGAGAGAAATATTGATGTAAGAAATATTATACAAAGAAGTTTTTTCATAATATTTATAGGTAATATTTGGTAGAAGTTACTTATATGTCTTTAATAATATTCCTGCGTGGACACCAAATCGTCATTGCAAGCGACCGTAGGGAGCGCGGCAATCTAGAAAAAATAATACAAAAATTCTGATTTACAGATTTTTTACTGGATTGCTTAGTCGAATTACTACGTAATTTTTCTCGCAATGACGGTAGAAAATAATTAAAACGGTATTTCATCGTCTAAGTCGCTATGATCAAAGGAATGATTTTTAGTTTCAGTATGCTTATATTCGCTATGCCCTGAATCTTGAGTATGATTATTAGAGTTTTTACTATCTAATAATATTAATTGTGAATTAAAGTTTTGTAACACAACTTCCGTGGTATATTTTTCTTGACCTGAATTATCATTCCACTTACGGGTTTGTAATGAACCTTCAATATATAATTTACTACCTTTTGTGACATAGCGTTCTACAACAGATACTAATCCTTCACTAAATATCACTACTCTATGCCATTCAGTTCGTTCTTTTCGTTCACTGGTAATACGATCTTTCCAAGTTTCGGTTGTTGCTAAGGAAAGATTAATGATTTTTTTCCCTTCGCCCGTAGTTCTAATTTCCGGAGCACGCCCTACATTACCTATTAATATTACTTTATTTAAACTACCTGCCATTACTACCTATTTTAAAATATTATTATTGCAATAATAAAATAAAAGAGCCTATAATACTACAGGTTTTTTAAAAAATATCTCAAAAATTTTATAGTGAAGTGATTATGAACCAAGAATATATTAAGGTGCGTGGTGCTAAAGAGCATAATCTAAAAAATATAAATGTTGATATTCCAAGGAATAAATTTGTTGTTATCACCGGTCTTAGTGGTTCAGGTAAGTCATCTTTAGCTTTTGATACTATTTATGCAGAAGGTCAAAGGCGATATGTTGAAAGTTTATCTTCATATGCAAGGCAATTCTTACATTTACAAAATAAACCTAATGTAGAATCTATTTCCGGATTATCACCGGCAATTGCAATTGACCAGAAAACTACTTCTAAAAATCCACGTTCTACGGTTGGAACTATAACGGAAATTTACGATTATCTTAGGTTATTATATGCAAGGGTAGGTATTCCTTACTCTCCGGCAACCGGTCTTCCGATACATAGCCAAACGGTTTCTGAGATGGTAGATATAATTAACGAACTACCTAAAGGTACGAAAGTATATTTACTCGCTCCTATTGTTAGAGGACATAAAGGGGAATTTAAGCGTGAAATTATGAATCTGAAAAAGCAAGGCTTTCAGAAATTAATAGTTAACGGGGAAGTTTGCGAAATTGATGATTTGCCGAAACTTGATAAAAATAAGAAACATAATATAGAAGTAATCGTTGATAGAATAGTTCTAGACGAAAGTTTAGGTAATAGGCTTGCAGATAGCTTAGAGAGTTCGTTAAATCTTGCAGAAGGTATTACTTATTTGGAAATTGTAGAATTGCCGTCGGCAGTTAAGAGCGAGTTTGAAAAAAATCAGCGTATTACTTTTTCTGAGAAATATTCTTGTCCGGTATCGGGTTTTCAGCTTACGGAAATAGAGCCTCGAATCTTTTCTTTTAATAGCCCTTTTGGAGCATGTTCTAAATGTGAAGGGATAGGTAAAGAGTTTTTCTTTGATAGAGAATTAATTGTTCCGGATCAAAGAATTTCTATTAAAGACGGTGCAATAGTGCCTTGGGGTAGTACATCTTCTAAATTTATCCTAGAGACATTAAAGGCTCTTGCCGATCATTATAAATTTTCTATTGAAGTACCTTTTGTAAGTTTATCACAAAATGTTAAGGATATTTTATTTGAAGGTTCAGGAGAAGAGGCAATAAAGTTTGAATTTCATGACGGTTCTAAAACGCAAATAATAAAACAACCTTTTGCCGGTATAATACCAAGTTTGCAAGAAAAGGACCGTACTATAGAATCGGTTTTAATTAAAGAGGAACTAGCTAAATTTAAGTCAGAACATAAATGTACTGCCTGCTCAGGATTTAGATTAAAAGACGAAGCATTATGCGTTAAAATAGCGAATCTTCATATAGGCGAAGTAGTAGGTATGAGTATTGCAGCCTTGCACAAATGGTTTAGTAACTTAGAAGAAAAATTAAATAAAAAGCAATTATTTATTGCTGAGCGTATACTCAAAGAAATTACTGAGAGATTAAAATTTCTTATGAATGTCGGGCTTGATTATCTAACGTTATCACGAGAAGCAGGTACTTTATCGGGCGGGGAAGGCCAGCGTATTCGTCTTGCATCTCAAATAGGTTCAAGGCTTAGCGGTGTTTTATATGTACTTGATGAGCCGTCTATCGGTCTGCATCAACGAGATAATACAAGATTAATTGAGACGCTAAAAAGGCTTAGAGATCTAGGTAATACCGTTTTGGTAGTCGAGCATGACGCAGAAACAATGTATGAAGCAGATCATATTATTGATATAGGACCGGGAGCCGGTATTCACGGCGGTCGTGTTATTGCGGAAGGAAATGCTGAAGAAATAAAGAATTTTGAAGAAAGTATTACAGGTAGATATCTAAGCGGTCGTCAAACAATTAAAGTACCGTCTGAAATAAGAGTAGGGCATGATAATAGGGCAATTGAATTACTCGGGGCAGTTTCCAACAATTTAGATAATGTTGATATCAAAATTCCGCTTGGTACGTTTACTGCTATAACGGGAGTATCAGGAAGCGGTAAATCAAGCTTGATGATTCATACTCTATATAAGGCAGCTTTAAAGCATTTAGAGCCGACTAGCAAAGTATTGCCAGGCAAATATAGAAAATTAAAAGGACTTGAATATATTGATAAAATTATCGATATTAATCAATCTCCGATAGGTAGAACTCCTCGTTCAAACCCTGCGACTTATACAGGAGCATTTACTCATATTAGGGATTGGTTTGTGGAATTACCTGAATCAAAAGCTAGAGGGTATAAAGTAGGCAGATTTTCGTTTAACGTTAAAGGCGGGAGATGTGAAGCATGCCAAGGTGACGGGCTGATTAAAATAGAAATGCATTTCCTACCTGACGTATATATAAAATGTGATATTTGTAATGGTCATAGATATAATAGAGAAACTCTTGAAATACAATATAAAGGTAAATCTATTGCTGATATTTTGATGATGACAGTAGAAGATGCGATGCAATTTTTTGAGAAAATCCCGTTAATCTATGAAAAACTAATTACCTTAAATGAAGTGGGACTAGGCTATATTAAAATCGGTCAGTCTGCTACTACTCTTTCAGGTGGTGAAGCACAACGCGTTAAGCTTGCTAAAGAATTATCAAGACGTTCAACCGGTAAAACGCTTTATATACTTGATGAACCGACTACGGGACTGCATATCGACGATATTAATAAATTGCTGAAAGTTTTACATAAACTTGTTGATATGGGTAATACCGTTTTAGTTATTGAGCATAATCTAGATGTTATAAAAACAGCAGACTATATTATTGATGTTGGTCCTGAAGGCGGCGACAAAGGCGGTAAGATAGTTGTATGCGGTACTCCTGCAGACATTGCTGCTTGCACGGAAAGCCATACAGGCAGATATTTAAAGCAATATTTGGAATAAGTCTAATGCTTATGGTCGTGGTGGTGGGTATAGAAGCCTAGAGAAGAAAGTGCACTTGAGAATTCAGAGTTAGGAGTTATTTCGTTTGGTATTCCGCTGCAACATATGTGACCATTTAAGCATATCACTTGATCGGAGTTTTTTATTACAGTAAATAAATCATGAGAAATCATAAAAACCGTAATATTTAGCTTTTTACGAATCAGATTAATAAGCTGATGAAATTCCTGCTGGCTTGTTACGTCTAAAGATTGCAGCGGTTCATCTAAAATAATTAAGTCAGGATTATTAACTATTGAACATGCAAGAATTACCTTTTGAAACTGTCCTCCTGAGAGCTTAGAAATTTCTTGCTCTTTTATATGTTCCAAATCAATAAATGAGTTAATCTCTTTAATATTGCTATTAAAATTACTAGGTGCTAACAAATCTAAAAATTTTTTTACTGTAATAGGTAGATCAGGGGTTAATCCGAATTTCTGTGGTACATATCCGATTTTTAATTTGGAATCAATTATAATCTCACCGCTTGTCGGTTTTTCAAGTCCAAGCATTAATCGTACTATGGTGGTTTTACCTGCACCGTTAGGTCCAATTAAAGTAGTAATATTATTTTTTTTGACGGTAAAGCTAACGTTATTTATCGGCAATTTATTACCGAATTTTTTAGATACGTTACAAAACTCGATGATAGGTTTTTCCAAGATAATATTTTGTGTTTAAAGTTTTATATCATTCTTACGTGGATCGGTTGTTTCGTCATTGCGATAAGAAACTGCAAATTTCGACGAAGCAATCCAGTAAAAAATTCTGTAAATCAGAATTTTTTTATTATTTTTCTGGATTGCCACGTCGCTTCGCTCCTCGCAATGACGGTTTAATGCAGCATTCCGCAGGAATGACATTACGTAGAATAAATACCGATTATTTCAGTTTTAGCTAATAAATGTTTTTGCAGTGCTAATACTAAATCTTGCTTGCTAGCATTCTCGTCAAGTTCAAGATAATCATTTAGAGCATATAGTTTAAAAAAATAACGATGAGGTTTGCCTGCAGGTGGACAAGGACCGCCGTATTTTTTTTCTTTCCAGCTATTATTTAAAATTTTAATACTACTATCTATTTGTCCTTCTGAAAGCTCAGTAATAGAAGCAGGAATATTATATATTATCCAATGATCCCATATACCGTGCGGTGGTGCTATTTCTACCGGTGCATCCGGGTCATCCATGATAAGTGCAAAAGATTTAGTATTTGAAGGAGCATTATTCCATTCTAGATGCGGTGAAACATTTGGTCCTTTACAAGTAAATTTATCAGGAATGCGGTCATTATGTTTAAACGCTGTACTTGTTATTATGAAAGTCATAAATGCTCTCCCGTGTTGTTTATGTTATTCCTGCGAAAGCAGGAATCTAGACACTAAAAAGTATAACACACTAAATGTTTAAATTAAAAGCTCAAGATAATTTCGCTTTTTTCTGGATTCCCGCTTTTGTGGAATGACATATGGTACTTTTCGGTATGACACTTTAGTTCACAACTTGCCATTGTCCGTCAGGTTGGCGGCATGCATTACCGTATGTTTTTTGTTGTTTTCCGCCTATTACAACTGTTTGAGTGTACTCACGGCAATACTGACCATTGCTATTTCTATAAGTTTTATTAGGTGTTACGTAACCGTAATTGCCGTTATCCGGATTACGCCATTCTACGTTACTACCGCTAGGGGCTGCTTCTAAAGCTCTTTGTGAGGTGAGCTCTGCAAGTCTTCTATCCTGCTCATCCATACCTGCACCTATTTGTCCACCAAGCACTGCTCCAAGTAATGCACCTACACCTACTCCGACAAGCTGTCCTTTGCCCTTACCGAATTGAGAACCAAGTAATGCACCGCCGGCACCGCCAAGAAGTGTTCCTGTACCTTGTTTATTCATACCGCCCGGACCGTTACAGGCTTGTAACATAGAAGCTGCAAGAGCTATAATCATAATTTTAGATAATAGTTCCATATAATTCTCTCTAAATTAATATATATTTAATAAGTATATGGTTTTTAGAAGTTTGTAAAGTATAAAACTCATTGAATTTTATATTTTCTTTGTTAAACTAACAAAATATAAATTGCAAAGAGTTGTCATGGATACTAATAACCGTAATCGGTTAATAAAATCAGCATCTTATTTATCGGTTGTTACGGCATTAATGATTTTAAGTATAAAATTATACGCTTGGGTTGTTACCGATTCGCAATCAATTCTTGCTTCTTTAATTGATTCAATGCTTGATATAACTTCTTCCTTTATTAACTTAATAGCTTTAAGATTTGTCCTGCAACCGCCCGATCATCATCATCGATTTGGGCATGAAAAAATGCAGGATTTAACAATTTTTTCTCAATCGATATTTTTCTTTGCTTCGGCTTTTTTTGTAGGCTTTGCTTCGGTTAAATCTTTATTTGAAAAAACAAAACCGGAGAATATTAGCGACGGTACTACTGTAATGTATGTATGTATATTTTTGACGGTTATTTTAGTACTTTACCAAACCTATGTAATTAAAAAAACAGGATCAGAGATAGTAAAAGCAGATAAGCTCCATTATTTTACGGACTTGCTTACTAATGTTATAGTAATTATCTCTATAAATTTAAGTGATGACTTTTGGTTTATTGATCCATTATTTGGAGTAATTATTTCGTTATATATATTTCACTCTTCTTATTCTTTATTTAAAAAGGCATTTAAAAATTTAGTTGATCACGAATTACCTGAACAAGATAGACAAAAAATTATCTCGATAGTTAATAACCATTTAGTGGTAAAAGGTATACACGAAATGAAAACTAGATATGCCGGTCAAAAAGCTTTTATTCAGTGCCATTTGGAAATGGATGGCAATATGTCATTGTATAATGCTCATAAAATTAGCGATGAGATTGCTTTTGAAATATTGCAGGAATTTCCGGAAGCTGAAATAATGATCCACCAAGATCCTTTTGGAGTCGAAGAACACGTAAATTATCGTGAATATATTGTTAGATAAAGAAATGAGTTTCAATAACTTCTTCATGGAGCAAGCTTTAAAACAAGCACGGCTCGCTTTTGATAAAAATGAAGTTCCGGTCGGAGCGGTGATTGTAGATAGGTTAAATCAAAAAATCATTGTTAATAGTCATAATAATACCGAAGAAAAAAATAACACTCTTTATCATGCTGAAATTATTGCTATTAATGAAGCGTGTAATCTTATATCTTCTAAAAATTTAAATGATTATGATATTTACATTACTTTAGAGCCTTGTGCCATGTGTGCAGCGGCTATAGCTCATAGCAGGTTAAAACGTTTGTTTTACGGTGCTTCTGATTCCAAGCACGGAGCAGTTGAAAGTAATTTACGATATTTTAACAGTAGTGCTTGTTTTCATAGACCGGAAATATATAGCGGAATTCTTGCCGAAGATTCTGGGCTATTAATGAAAGAGTTTTTTAGGAGGATACGATAATCATGGTAGAGCATTGCTTGCGTGGATTATAAAGTATGCTCGATGTCATACCGTAGCTTGACCATGGTATCCATAAAAATAACTTAAAAATACTAATAAATCTTAGTATTTTTAGTTGGATCCCGCGATCAAGTCGCGGGATGACAAATGAAAAATCTATCCACACACGCAAGCCTTCTGCAAGAATGACATAAAAAAGTAAGAAAATATGCTAAAACTATTAACCCCCTATTATTTTAATAAATTATCAAAGGTTATAATACCTATATTAGCTATATCTACTCTTGTAATGATGATTATAGGTCTTTATTTAGCCCTCATAGTTTCGCCGATAGATTATCAACAAGGTGAGTTTATACGCATTATGTATGTTCACGTACCTGCTTCTTGGATGGCACTTGGTATTTATGTTTTCATGGCAGCATGCAGCTTTAGTTATCTAGTATGGAAAACTACTATCAGCTATTTGTTAGCTGTAGCATCTAGTTATGTTGGGGCTATTTTTACTTTGATTAGCTTAATAACAGGCTCTTTATGGGGAAAGCCTATATGGGGAACATGGTGGGCTTGGGATGCAAGGCTTACTTCTATGCTCATATTATTTTTATTATATCTAAGCTATATTATCATGGTGAATAGTGCGGATAATATAAGAAAAGCACAAAATCCTGCTGCTATTATTGCTCTTATCGGACTGATTAATATACCGATAGTAAAATTCTCGGTAAATATTTGGTATAGCCTACATCAGCCTGCTAGTGTTTTAAGGCTAGGGGGGAGTCCAACTATTCACTCTTCAATGCTAAAGCCTTTAATTATCATGTTTATCAGTTTTATATTATATTTTCTATTAGTATTACTTTTAAGAACTTCTATATTAATCGACAAAATCAAAAACAGATAACAAAATGACTTATGTTGTAACCGATGAATGCGTAAAATGTAAATATACCGATTGTGTTGAAGTATGTCCTGTAGATTGTTTCTACGAGGGTGAATTTATGCTAGTTATCAATCCTGATAAATGTATAGATTGCGGTGTATGTGTTCCTGATTGTCCTATAGATGCTATCAAACCCGAATCACCGGAGTTAATAGAATGGGTAGAACGTGCAAAAGATTTTATAGAAAATAAAGGATGGAAAAATATTACCAAGAACAAGCCTGCCTTGCCTGATGCCGATAAATTTAAAGATGAGAAAAATAAGTTTAATAAATATATAAATAATATGAATTAAATACATGTGTTTATTTTATGTGTTTATTTTGTCACAACACTTTATAAAAGCTTTATTATATGAATCTAATTACCGATTAAATATAGAACTAAAAAATATAACATGTTATATATTATGCATTATGCCATTAATAGGTAATGTTTAATTAGTTAATTTGAGGTGCTAACCATGAAAAAGTTACTTTTAATAGCTGCTACAAGTGCAACAATTTTATCTTCTAGTATATCATTTGCCGATGACATGGGTAATGATTGGTATTTAAGAATAGATGCCGGTGCAGCAATGTTTAATAAAGAAAAAGATAAGGCCACCGGTGTTAAATTAAAATCTAATACGACTGTTCCGGTTGCTTTAGGTATAGGTTATTATATTTCCGAAAATTTTAGAGCTGATTTAACATTAGGTACTATCATAGGTGGAAAGTTAAAGAAATCCGGAGCTGCAACTAATGCACCTTTTACCGGTACTAACGTTTCAGCGAGCCATAAACCTACTATTACACGTTTACTTATTAACGGTTATGTAGATTTAACTAATTTTGATATGTTTGATGTTTTTGCCGGTGCCGGTGTTGGTCCTGCATTAGTTAAAGAGAAAATTACATATAATGGTATAACAGGTCTTTCATCTAACACTAAAAACAGAACTAATATCTCTTACAAGCTAACTTTAGGTACTTCTGCACAAATTGCCGACGGTGTTAAAGCAGAACTAGCTTATAGCTGGATAGATGACGGTAGAACAAAAAGTAAGAATGTAATTTACCAAGGAACAAGTGTACCGACCGGTGGCATGCGTTATCAAAGTCACAACTTAACGGCTGGTATAAGATTTGATATATAATTACAAGAATATATTAATAGTTTTTTAGGTAATAGACCAATGTCATATCGTGGCTTGACCGCGGTATCTAGAAATACAAAAAAAGACTGGACTCCGTGGTCAAGCCAGGGAGGAGGATTAAGCGACAGCTTAGAAATGTTACTCAAAATTATTTTTTATCGAATTTAGATAAAAATTGTAAAGATTATTATCTAATATCGTTTTTACTAACAACTAATAAAATTTCAAGGAAAAATTTAACAATATGAAAAAATTACTTTTAATAGCAGCTGCAAGCACAGCACTTTTAACTTCTGGTCTTTCATTCGCGGATTGTGATATGAATTCTTCTGTAGATTCATCTACTAGTTCATCGATGTCATCATCTATGGAAAATCAATGGTATTTAAAACTTAATGCTGGCAGCGTGGTTTTTGATAAAGTAAAACCTTCAAATAGCAGTGTTAAGTTAAAATCCAATACAGGTTTTACCGGTAATATTGGAGCAGGTTATTATATCATGGATAATTTAAGAACTGATTTTACAATTGGAATGGTAACAAATAACCACATAAAAAAGTCTACAAATGTTTCAACTTCTAACTCTACTGTTACTACTGTACCATCAGTTATTTCAGCAGATGAACAACTTATTATTAACGGTATTGTAATTCCAGGAGGTGTACTTACAAGTGGTCCTGGTGGCACTACCACCCCTGCTACTACAGTATCAGTAAAACATAAACCTACTATTGTAAGTGCATTACTTAACGGTTATGTAGACTTTATTGATGTAAGTATGTTTAAAGTGTTTGCAGGAGCAGGTGTCGGTGCTGCATTAGTAAAGGAAAAAGTAAATATTTCAACTAAGACTGTTGCTAATAATAATGTTATTAGTAGTACTAATTTTTCAGGAACAACTAAAAACAAAACTAACTTTGCTTATCAATTATCTTTAGGCACTTCATTTGAGGTAGCACAAGGTGTGAAGGCAGAACTCATTTATAGTTGGACAGATTACGGTAAATCAAAAACTAATACTAAAAATGTTGCCGGAAATAAGGTTAAATTTGGTGGAACCCGTTATAAAGGTAATAACTTAATGGCAGGATTAAGATTTGATATGTAATTAGATCTCAAATCTTTTTACAAGCTATTAACACAAAAAAGGAGCCTTTAATATTAAAGGCTCCTTTTTTTTTATTTGTGTGCTTTTTGCTTGTATGGATACCAAATCGTCATTGTGAGGAGCGAAGCGACGTAGCAATCCAGCAAAAATAATAAAAAAATTCTGTAAATCAGAATTTTTTACTAGATTGCTTCATCGAATTACTACGTAATTCTTCTCGCAATGACGGCAAAGCAGGTCCACGCAACAATGCCTACGCGGGAATTACATAGAACAAAAACTGTCTGGTACTATAGGTTTGACCATGGGGTCCAGAAATATAACTTAAAATGCTAGTAATTTTAGTATTTTTAAGCTGGATACCGCGATCAAGTCGCAGGTATGACAACTAAAAATCGATCTCATTCAAACAACACCATGCCTTGTAAGAATAGTATAAAGCGTCATCCTATCTTAGATTTTTCTTTGTAAAACGTTACATTCATTTTGTGTATTGCTGCAAAGCCTAAATAAATTTTAATACGTTCCAAAATAATATCTTGATAATAAGGTAGTTCTGCTGCAATGGTATTATCTTCCGCTTGTATAAACAGTGTATTAATCTTTTGTTTTTTATAAGTATAGGTGGTGATTTTTAAAGGTAACGCTTTATTGCTGAAGTTAAACCCGACTATTTTATTCCAGTTAATTATGATTGCAGGAAGTAATGGATGTTGTTTGGAGAATATACGTCTAACTATTTTATCAATATCCTCTTTAATTAGCTTCATTTTAATAAACTCTGTACTGTTAAAGTGATAACGGCTAAAGCAAGCATTATAGATATTACAGGAAAATGTAAAGATGTAACTGATATGATCATTAAAAATATATTACAAACTGCTATAATCGATACTACTTGTTTATGAGACTTACCTTTTTGTACTGCTTTTTGAAAAAAATGCTTTAGATGAGGCTGCCAAATTTTTTCTTTATTGAGTAGTCGAATTAATATGGTGAGTACGGCATCGGTAATGTAATATAAACTAGCAATAACACAAGCTATAAATAAATTAGTATTTGTAAGAGCAAGCAGGATCAAACAAAGACCCATTAAGAATCCAAGGCTAATACTTCCTACGTCGCCTAAAAATATTTTTGCCGGATGCCAATTAAATATTAAAAAACCACAAGAACAACCAAGAATAATAACATTTACACTAGCTATAAAATATGGGTTATCAATAATCGAAAATTGTACAAAACATAATATAAGCATAGTGCTAGATAGATGGATAGATTCCACACAACTCATACCGTCTATACCATCCATAAAATTATATATATTAATAAAACCGCTTAAAGCTATAACTAAAATAGAATATATTAGTATATGTACAGAGTTTAGCTGCGAAAAAAGAAAAATAGCAAAAGCTGCACAAATTAAGTGGACTATTAAACGCATTAGAATAGGTACGGCTTTTAAGTCATCTAAAAAGGAAATCGAGGCAATTATCAATAATAACGGTAATATTTTTATTGAATTAGTAAGGTTATTGCTCATTATATATTCAAACCCGCTCAAAGCAATCATTACGACAATTACAATAGCGAGACCGCCGCCGCGTGGTGTTATCTTATCATGAGAGCGACGACTACTAGGTACATCAACTAAACCGATTGCAGTAAGATATTTAGTTAATATATATGTTAATATAGCGGTGGCTATAAAAGAAAAAATAAATAATGTGCTATAGCTATTTATATTCATAGTAACATATTAGATTTAAAACTATAATATTTGTTATTACTTATAATGACGTGATCATATACCATAATATTTACGGTTGAGCATGTCTCTACTAGCTTATTTGTCATGTGAATGTCGGATTTTGAAGGTTCAGGTCTACCGCTTGGATGATTATGCACAAGTATAAGGCTGCTTGCTTCGTTAAATAAAGCTCGTTTAATTATCGCACGTGGATATACCGCAGCTTGGTCTATAGTTTCTTGACTTAAAACCTCATCGGCAATTAAGATATTTTTCTTATTCAAAAATAATATACGAAATTGCTCGAGTCGCATATTACCCATATTAACTTTTAAATAATCACTCAAAGAACTCCAAGAAGCAATAATATTTTTATTTATTATTTTTTGTTTCAATACTCTATTTATCAGCTCACGTATTAGACAAAATTAATATATAAATTTTCATTGGTGCCTTTAATACTAAGTAGCCTTTCCTTATCAAGGTTAATTAAATCTGTAATATCAAAATGATCAAGTAATTTTTTAGCAAGAGGTTTTACGTCTTTCCGAGGGATAGCCGAAAATAACATTACTGCAAGTAATGCGTAATCGGAAAAATGTTCTGCTCCAGCGGCAACGAAGCGTTCTTTTACTCTTTTACGGTGACCTATATAATGAGGCGTATCTATTACATCATTATACATCTTCCCAAACTTCGATTCTAGAGGTAATTTAGACGTCGAACCGGTACTCGCATCCTCACGTACTAGCGTATACGCTGCGGTGCCGTGTGCTGTGTCTCCTTTAAATTTCTCTCTATAAGCTGGTTTGGAAAGATGTCTATTACCGAATTCTATCAAATTATTTTCTAACATTCTTTATGTTTATTCAAATTATAAATAAGTAAAATGTTGCTGATGTCATCCCCGTGGAGGCAGGAAGTTGTTGCATGGATACCCGAACCGTCATTGCGAGGAGCGAAGCGACATGGCAATCTAGAAAATAATTAAAAAATTCTGTAAATCAGAATTTTTTACTGGATTGCTTCGTCAAATTACTTCGTAATTTTTCTTGCAATGACGAAACGACTAAACCATATAATCAACTTTTACCTTACAATTTAGTATGGAGGATAATCAAGTTTTTTAGGTGATAACGTAAATATTTCAAAGCCATCTTTAGTCACACCTATAGTATGCTCAAATTGAGCCGATAATGATTTATCACGCGTAGTAACCGTCCATCCATCTAGTTTACTTAATATAGTGTCATAATTACCAGCATTTATCATAGGTTCAATGGTGAAAAACATCCCTTCTTCTAACGTTAGACCTGTACCGCTGCGACCGTAATTTAATATTGACGGCTCGTCATGAAAAACTCTTCCGATACCGTGACCCGTATAATCTCTAACCACAGAATAATTATGTTTCTCAGCATATCTTTGAATCGCATGTCCGATATCACCGAGTTTAGCACCGGGTCTAACTACTTCAATCCCTTTTATCATTGCATCATAAGTTACTTGAATAAGACGCTTTGGCTTAATTGCTACGTCACCGACATAATACATACGGCTAGTATCACCGTACCAACCGTCTAAAATTACTGTAACATCAATATTTACTATATCACCGTTTTTTAATGGTTTATCGTTTGGAATGCCGTGACAAACCACATGATTTATAGAAGTACAAATCGATTTCGGAAAGCCTTTATAATTTAACGGTGCAGGAATCGCATTATGAGCAGTAATAAAATTATGACAAAGGTCATTTAAACTATTAGTAGTGACGTTCGGTTTTACGTAACCAGTAATAAAATCAAGCGTCTCTGCAGCTAATTTTCCAGCTAGCCGCATCTTTATGAAATCTTTTTCCGTGTGGATTTTTATGGTCATGTTATATTATAAGTTTTTAAAAGCGTTTTTATAGTATAACATTTTTTTCTAAGGTGTAAATTTTAAAAGTTGACATTATAGATCATATTAAATTAGCTTGTCTAATTTACTTTAAAAATGTATTTTATATTAAAATTTTTCAAAAATCACTTAATGCTATATTACATAAATAAAATTCTTTCAAACAATAAGGTGCAAGCTGTGATCTTAGGGATAATCGGGCTTGGTATTGTGACTGTTCTTACGTCATATAATATAGACGATCCATCTTTTAACTCAGTTACAACAGAATATCCTAGTAATTTAATCGGAATTGCCGGCTCTTATTTATCGGATTTTTTATATCAATTTTTTGGGTTGGCTGCTTTTATTATACCGCTTGCTTGCTTTGTTTGGGGAAGAAATTGTTGGTATGGAAGATATCGCGGCTCATTTATCCGTATGTTTGTCATGTTGCTTGCTCTCGTTAGCAGTAGCACAGTATTATCTAAGATTAAGCTAGAATTCATACCGGCAAATGCAGGCGGAGCTATCGGAATAATAGCTTTTAATTTTTTTGAGCGATTTACAAATCAGCTATACTTATTATTAATATTTTTTACCTTTATTATATTAGTTGTTTTACTTGAAATTAAATTTACTTCTTTAAGTACTTTTATTATTAAGCTAAGTAAATTTTTAACCTATCGGATACAATATTTTTTACATAATGTATTTTCAAGCTTGTCGTTGATAAGATTATTCCCTACTAAAAACAATGATAAGATAAATATAACTTCTTCTTACCAAAAGCCTGTAAGTGAAAAAGTAAAATTCACTGAAGAAGCAAGACCCATACCTGCAAATCCTATAAAATTCTTTAATAAATCCCCTACCGCCCCTAAAATATCTCAAAACGAAATAGCAGAATTGCTGCCTATTTCGTTATTACATGATCCTGAAAACCATCATGTAAAAGGGGTTTCTTCCTCAGAGCTTAAGCAAAAAGCCGAGGAACTATTAACCGTGCTGAATGATTTTGGAGTTAAAGGGCATATAATTAATATCAATCAAGGACCGGTGGTAACTCAATATGAGTTTGAGCCGGCAGCTGGTACTAAAACATCAAGAGTAGTAGGATTATCTGACGATATAGCACGCTCACTATCTGCTTTATCAACAAGGATAGCGGTAATACCCGGCAAAAACGTACTTGGTATTGAGATCCCTAATAAGCAGCGTGAATTCTTTTGTTTGAAAGAGTTGATAGAGACGCCTGAATACCAAGACAAATCAACTTTATTACCGTTAGTCTTAGGTAAAGATTTAGCCGGTAAGCCACTGATTGCCGATCTTGCGAAGATGCCTCACTTGCTTGTTGCAGGAACAACCGGTTCTGGTAAATCAGTTGGGATTAACGCGATGATAGTCTCGCTCTTATACCGCTATATTCCTGAAGAATGCCGCTTTATCATGATTGACCCGAAAATGCTTGAATTATCGGCTTATGACGGAATACCGCATTTGCTAACTCCCGTAGTAACCGAACCTTCTAAGGCGGTAGTTGCTCTTAAATGGGCAGTTAAGGAAATGGAAAACCGCTATAGAATGATGAGCAATATCGGTGTTAAGAATATTGCAGGTTACAATGCAAAAATCTTAGAAGCGGTTAAAGAGAATAAAGTAATTGAGCGTTCGATTCAAACAGGTTTTGACCCTGAAACAGGTAAGCCTATTTATGAAACCGTTACGATGAATATGGAGAAACTACCTTACATTGTGGTTATTGTTGATGAGATGGCTGATTTAATGCTAGTTGCCGGTAAGGATATTGAAATGCTGATTCAAAGGCTTGCTCAAATGGCAAGAGCGGCAGGTATCCATATTATCATGGCAACACAAAGACCTTCTGTAGACGTTATTACCGGTGTCATTAAAGCCAATTTCCCAAGTCGTATTAGCTTTAAAGTTACCTCTAAAATCGATAGCCGAACGATTTTAGGCGAGCAAGGCTCCGAGCAGTTACTAGGTATGGGTGATATGCTATTTATGGGGAATACTTCAAAGATAAGTAGGGTACACGGACCGTTTGTTAATGAAGCCGAAATCGAGAAAATTACGGAATATTTGAAAGAGACCGGTACGCCTGAATACATCTATGCCGTTACCGAGCAGCCTGAAGAAGACGATAGTAGCATTGATATTGGTGACGGCACGTTTGATGCAGTGCTTTACAAAAAAGCCGTTCAGATAGTGCGTGACGAACGTAAATCTTCCATTAGCTATATCCAAAGGTCGCTTAGAATCGGCTATAACAAAGCTGCCAACTTAGTTGAGAAGATGGAGAAAGATGGAATAGTCTCACCACCGAATCATACAGGTAAGAGGGAGATATTACTGCCTGAGAGGTAAATGTTATTCTCGTATTCTTAATGTTATCCCCGTTATCCCCGCGAAAGCGGCGATCTAGTACTTTTAGCTGTTACCCCGTGGCTTGACCACGGGGTCCATAAAACAATAAAAAATACTAATAATTTTAGTATTTTTACTGGATATCGTGGTCAAGCCACGGTATGGTACTCAGTAGATTTCTCGCACCATGCAACAAGGTTCTGCCTCCGCGGGAATGATATTGAGTAGGTTTTACCGATCTATGCAACAAAGCTACCGCCCCTGCAGAATACAAATATCACATATTCATACTAAATTTGTAAAATATTGTATATAATTATTAATTATAATAGACATATTTAAAAAATTGTAATGTAATGACCCCTGGGTTCTTTAATTTTAATTAAGGTTTATATTATGATGCATATTTCTCTAAAATTATTGCGAAAATCAATTCAAAAAAATCTTGCAACATCTTTATTAACCACCTCAACCACAGCGATAATGTTGAGTAGTAGCGGGGCATTGGGTGTCGCTGCTGTGGCGGGTGTTATTTCTGTTGATAATGCAGCATTTAGTGATCTTCCCGCTGCCAATAATTGGGATGAGATAACGGCTGGAGGAATCTCTAATGGTAACCCTGCTCCCGGTCCTCAAGACAATGAGGCATTTACTTACGGTGGTAATCATGCTATCACTGCAGATAAAGCCGATCGTATTATTACGGCTATAAATGTTGCAGGTACTACTCCTGTAGCTCTAAATAGTACTCAAAATACCAGCATCGGTTCTATTGTTACAGGTGGTAACTTGTTACCTGTTACTATCGCTGACGGCAAAAGCTTAACTTTAACCGGTACTGAGGCAGTTGCTGCAAATCATGGTTTTAATGCTGCTGCTGATGATTATACAGGTTTAGGAGCTATTACCCTAGGCGGTGCCACTGCAAGCTTAACTATACAATCTGCAACTCCAACATTAATAACGCTTGCAGGAGCTATAGACGGTGATGATAATGATCATGGTGAAATAACTGTTAATACTCGAACAAGTTTTACCGGAGCGATCGGTGGGACCAAAACTTTGCATGCCATAACGTTTAATCACGGTCATGCAGGCGGAGTAAGTACAGCAGGAGCAATAAGTGCAAAAACAGTAACGATAGGAAAGGATGTAGGTAATGTTGCGTCAATGGTACAAACCGGACTAATAACTGGAGACGTGAATTTTGCAGCTGATGGTGAGTTAATGGCAAATAACGGTATAACCGGAGCAGTAACGACCGGAACTAATAATACTGGTAATCTGATAATCGGAGCAGGGGATGTAACCGGAGCGATAGGAATAAATGGCGGTAATATATTAAAGCAAGTGCTATTTAACGGTGTAAGTAACGTAGCAACCATTGATGCAACGAACGTGACCATTGATAATGGAGCAGCGGATGTAACGGCAACAGGAACAATTACAGCAGCAGTAAATTTTGCAGCTGATGGTGCGTTGATAGCAAAGCACGGTATAACCGGAGCAGTAACTGCAGCAGGAGGTAACGGTACATTAACAACAGCTGGAGTAGGGGTTACCGGAGCGGTAGGTACAAATGCAGCATCTCTAAAAGTTCTGAATGCTAAAGTTGATAATGGTGCTGCGGACCTTGTTTTTACAAGTGATATTTATGCACAAACCGTAAATTTTGATGATATTGCCGGCGGTGGAGCAGTCGGTACGATACAAGTCGGTGGTCATTTGATAGCTACAAATGTAAATTTCGGTGGTAATGCTCAGGGTGGTACTTTAGAATTCAACGGTCCTGTCGTTAAGCGTTATATATTAAACGGAACTATAGCAAACGGTAATAATGCTACAATTAATATTAATACTCGCGGTTTGGTTACTGCATATAATGCTAGTATCGGTACGGTTGCACAAATTAACATTCAAGATAATAAGATGTTTGCAATAAATGTTGCGAACACTGATGTTGAGATATTAAACGCTCAAGCTATTAATTTTAAAGGTGCAAACTCAAAGCTTGTTTTAATTAACAGTAGTGCTACAGATGATAGAGTTGTAACTATTAAAAATGATTTACCGGCGTTTGCAACCGGTGGCGGTGTGTTAATTCTTCTTAGCACAGCAAACTTTATAACCTTACAAGGTGATGGTGCAGCTAAAGCAATAGGTACGGCAGGAAATCAACTAGCATCATTACATGTTGTAGGGAAGGTAGCCTTGAATAATATAGATACTACAAATGTTCTTGCATTGAATATCATAAATACTACGCAGTTTGTTGATGTAGGCGGTATTACTAACCAAATTAATGTAATAAATATAGGTGCAGCAGATGCGATTCTTAGACGTCCTGCCGCTGCCGGTTCTTATACGATAGATGCAAATGGCGGTAATGTAGGAATTTTAGCAAACGGTCAGACTATCAATTTTGCCCATGAAGATGCAGAGTTAGTATTACAAAATAGTGCAGCCGGTAATGGTACAATAACATTAAATGCCGCACTTGATCCTGGAGCTCCAAATAAAGGTAAACTTGCTGTAGATTCAGGAGCTGCGGGCGGGAAAGTAATTCTTGCAAGTGTCGGAAATGCTACTTACGGTACTGCAATAAATAAATTAAAAGCATTAGAATTTAGAGGAAACGGCACATGCCAAATAGATACTGATATATTTGCTAACGATTTAGAATTATCAATGCCGGCAATGACCTATAATAAGGATATCAACTCTAATTTATCATTCAGTGCTGCTACTGCTTTAACTCAAAACGGTAATATTAACGGTAATGTAGATTTCAATAATCAAGCAGCAGTTATAACACTTGGTGCAAATAAAAATATCACCGTTAGTGTTACAAGCAGTAACGGAGTTAACGGTACAATCATCGCAACCGGTGCAAGTACTATTAATGGACCCATTACTAATATTGCTATGTTAAAAGTAGGTGCCGGGGCTGTAAGCATAACCCAAGGCGGTAATACTAGCATCACTGAAATCCAAGGTAACGGTACTGCACTCTTAACATTACCTGCAAACTTTAACTTAACAGGCAGCATAAATAAAACCGGCGGTCAGGCTCTGAAGTTAAACTTCACGAATGGCGGCAGTGTTAGCGGTGTTGTAGGGACTACGGCTAATTCGGTTGGTGATATCACAACGGCAGGCACAACAAAATTTGCAAGCAGTGTTAATGCAAAAGGTGCGGCGACGCTCTGCGATACTACAAGTTTTGCCGATACATTTACTAACACCGGTGCAGTGACTTTAGCTAAAGCTTCTATCACTAATTTTGCTAAAAATGTAACGGCTACCAGCTTTGCAGCTAACAATGCTACTATTAATTTCGGTAATAGCCTAGCCTTTAATAGTAATATAACAGGTAGCGGTACTACACTTACTTTAGGTGCAAGCCAAGTAACATATACCGGTACCGGTAGCTTTACCGATACACTAACCTTAAATACTACTTTTGATGGAGCAGCTAAGTCAGACGGTAATATCTTAATTAAATCAGGGAGTACTCTTGATTTATCAGGAGTTTCAACTTTAGCACTTGTTGTTACTGCTACTAATTTCGACATTAATAATATAAGCCCGGATACAAAATATACGGTAATATCTGCAGAAACAGCAGGCGGATTAAAGCCTACTCCCGCAGGTAATGTTAAAGTAACCGTTAATAATGACAACCGCTTTGTCAACTTTATTTTTGATGAATCGACTTTAACGTTATTTGCAGAGGATATAGCGGAAGAAGTGATAGAAGAAGATTTTAAACCGGGTGGGCTGCTTGCAAATATCCCAAATACTGCAAATGTAAAGAAATCGCTTGAGTTAATGGAGCAAGCACCAATCGGTTCAGATGCATGTTTAGCTTTCGATAATTGGGGTAAACTGCATCCAATCCAAGCAGCAGATGCTGTAACTCACCTCATGCAAGACGTTGTAAAGCCTAGCGATACTATAGCTGCTATTAATAATCAAGTGATGCTCAGTAATCTCTCAAGTAGCTTAATTAATCTAAATGCTAGAATGGATGCAATACAGCCGGCTGCCGTAGCTGCCGGTGATGAGGATAGAGATGCTAAGTTTGGTACGTGGATAAGACCATTTGTCGGTAATGCAACGCAGAAGATGCGTAACAATATAAGCGGTTATAAGTCTGATACAATCGGTGGCACTATAGGTTTTGATGGTTTAGTTAACGATGATTTAGCACTTGGACTTGCATATACAAGAGCCGATACTGATATCAAACTGAAAAATAATAAGACAGGTGATAAGAATAAGGTAGAGAGTAATATTTACTCTTTATACGGTTTATATAATGTACCTTATGAAAATCTTTGCGTTAAAGCTATAGCATCTTACTCGGATAATAAGATAAGAAGCAAATCAAGACGTGTTATTGCAACGGCACTAGAGACTGTCGGCTATCAAACCGCAAGCGGTAAGTATAAATCCGAAAGCTATACAGGTCAGTTAATAGCTGGTTATACCTATATGATGCCTGAGAACATTAGCTTAACACCGCTAGCTGGGCTTAGATATTCGGCTATCAAATATAAGGGTTATAAAGAAACCGGTACTACTAACCAAAACCTTACAGTTAAAGGCAAGAACTATAACACTTTCGATGGTTTACTCGGTGCTAAAGTATCAAGTAATATAAATGTAGGTGAAGTAATGTTAACTCCTGAGCTTTACGCAATGGTTGATTATGCATTCAAGAAGAAAGTTACGGCGATTGATGCAAGATTACAAGGTATGACTGCTCCTTTCCCAACCAACCGCTTTAAGCAAAGCAAAACAAGCTTTGATATCGGTGTTGGTATTACTGCTAAGCATCAAATGATGGAATACGGTATTCACTACGATACCAATATCGGCAGTAAGTATTTCGCTCAGCAAGGTAGTGTAAAAGTTCGTGTAAACTGGTAATATGCTCTAGGTCGTCATTGCGAGCAAGCCATAGGCTGCGTGGCAAGCTCATGAAATAATAACAAACTCCTGAGATTGCTGCGTCAATTACTTTGTAATTTCCTCGCAATGACAGAAAAACTGAACCATACAGAAATGACATCGAACATCTACAAAAATAATAAAAAAGCCTATATAGTTTGACTATATAGGCTTTTTTGCTTTATAATCTAGTCTTGAGAAGCTACTTAAATATCATTCCGGAATGGCGAGAAGGCATTGCCAGCGGGAATGACATATTCTCACTTAAAAACTTAGACAAAAAATTATGTTAGATAATATTAGAAAAACTGCCGATAGTTTTATAATGCGGGTTTTATTCGCAATGATAGCTTTTGCTTTTGTCGGATTTGGTATTAAAGATGTATTAAACGGAAGAAGAAGCGGCGATATTGTTACTTTTTCTCATGTGCAAAATATCTCCCAAGAAGATTTTTTGCGAGCAAAATCTTTAGCAATTAATGCTATAAGTAAGCAAACGGGAACAAGTTTAACAGATGAAGAAATAGCACAGTTAAATATTGATAACCAAATCCTTAAAAGACTTGTTTACGAGAATGTCTTAGATTATTTAGTTAGCTATTACGACTTAGATCTAAGTGATGATACAGTTAAAATTTTAGTTAAAGAATCACCGGTTTTTCAAAATGAGCAAGGTGTTTTTGATATAAAAATTTTTAAAACTTATTTTAGAAATTCTTATATGGATGAAGAAAAATATTTATTAAACTTTAAAGAAAAAGCTTTAAAAAACATTCTTGTCGGTAGTTTTGTAGAAAGTTTCTATGTTCCTAAAGCTATGACTGACAATATAGTAGATTATATGGCTGAAAAAAGAGAAGTAGAATTAATACAAATAGATTTACAAAATAAACCAAAAGATTTACAAATTTCTACCCCTACCGACCAGCAATTAAAGGTTTTTTACCAAGATAATAAAACCGCGTTTGAGGTACCTGAGAAACGCAGCTTTTCTTATATTAAGGCTAATATTAAGGATTTAAAAGTCTCAGTTACTCAAGATGAGTTGTTAGAATTTTATAATGAAAATAAAGATGAATTCGGTGATCAAAGCTTTGAATTGGTACAAAAACAATTGCATGATTTATTAAAGGCACAAAAAATCGACATCCTTAATATGGAGTTTGCTAAAAAGCTGGAAGATGAGACGGCGGCAGGGTCAAGCTTAGTTGAAATTGCCGAAAAATATAAGCTACCGATACAAAACGTTAACTATATAAGTTATGCAGAGCTTATTGAAGATAAAATAATTGCCGAAAATGCTTATAGTATTTTTGAGCTTTCGGAAGGAGAATTATCTTATCCTATAGAAGCAGAAGATAAAAGCTATCTTATATTGGTAGAATTAAAATCTATTCAGCCGACAAAAATACCTGAATTTGATGCTATTAAAGAGCAGGTAAATAAAGTTTGGACAAAGCAGAATATCGCTGATGTAAACTTAAAAATTATCAAGGATTTAGCAAATGAATATAATTCAGATCAAGAGAACATAAAAGATCTTAAAGCTACTGGAATAAAAATAAGCAAAAAAAGCTATATTAGATCCGAAATGGAAAATGATCTAACATTAACTCCTGAGATATTATTATCAATTTTTAATACTAAAATAGGCAGTAATACACCTATATTCCAAGTAGGTGATGAAGTATATTTTGCACATATTAAATCTAGAAGTATAGATGAATTAACAGCTAAAAATATTCATGTCAATTCAGAAAAAAATATAATATATAATATTAAAAATTCTGTAATTGACGAGCTAATTAACTACACAATTATTCAGAATGATATGCAGGTAAAAGCTAATTTTAGTAAGTAGGGAAATCGTCATTGCGAGGAAATTACGAAGTAATTGACGCAGCAATCCAGTTAAAAATGCTAATGTTTAGCATTTGTTTAATTATTTTTACTGGATTGCCACGTCGCTTCGCTCCTCGCAATGACGATTTGGGTATCCATGCAACAACGCCAACGCCATGCGGAAATGACATAATAAAGAGACCAATATAAAACAACAAAATAGAACTATGAGCTTTAAAGATTTACCGGAGTTTTTAAAATTTTTAGAAAAAAATGGTGAGTTAAAGCGTATTTCTCTTGAGGTTAAAACTGACCTAGAAATTACCGAGATTAGCAGAAGAGCATTAGCACAAGGCGGACCTGCATTACTTTTTGAAAATGTTATAAAAGCTGATGGAAGTAAATCCACTATACCAGTCCTAACTAATCTTTATGCTAGTATCTACCGCATTTGCATGGGGTTTAACCTTAAGTCACCCAAAGAATTAAGAGAACTTGGCGTTTTACTAGCATTACTTAAGCAGCCACAACCTCCCGCATCTTTTAAAGAAACATTATCAATGTTACCTCTTGCTAAGCGTATCTTTGCTATGTCTCCTAACACAATATCAAAAGCAGCTTGTCATGAAGTCGTCATTGACAAACCGAATATCAATATATTACCGATTCAAAAATGTTGGCCTGAGGACATTTCGCCTTTAATTACTTGGGGTATAGTAGTTACTAAAGGTCCAACAAAAGATAAGGTGGATAATTATAACCTTGGTATATATAGGATGCAAACAATAGCTCCTAATAAGCTATTGATGCGTTGGTTAAAGTTACGAGGCGGAGCAGAGCATCATAAACGTTGGAAAGAAGCAAAAAAAGAGCCGTTTCCTGCTGCCATCGTGATTGGGGCAAATCCAGCGGTCACTTTGGCAGCGGTGACGCCAATACCTGAGAATATTTCAGAATATAATTTTGCAGGTTTATTCGGTAATGAAAAAATCGAGCTGGTACAATGTAAAACTATTGACTTAAAAGTACCGGCACATAGCGAAATAGTGCTAGAAGGCTATGTAAGTTTAGAGGAGTATTTGCCTGAAGGCCCTTTTGGGGATCATACCGGATATTATAATGATATTGAAGAATTTCCTGTATTTACCGTAACTGCAATAACAATGAAGAAAAACCCTATGTATTTAAGTACTTATACGGGAAAACCGCCTGATGAGCCGTCAATCTTAGGTGAAGCATTAAATGAAATTTTTATTCCTATCTTGCAACAACAATTTCCGGAAATAGTAGATTTTTGGCTTCCACCTGAAGGTTGTTCATATAGAGTTGCAGTAGTATCGATTAAAAAATCCTATCCCGGTCATGCTAAAAGAATAATGCTTGGTATTTGGTCTTACTTACGGCAATTTATGTATAGTAAGTTTATTATCGTTGTAGATGATGATATTGATGTTCGTAATTGGCAAGAAGTGATTTGGGCAATAGCGACAAGAAGCGATCCAAAACGTGATACGAGCTTTATAGATAATGCCCCGATAGATTATTTGGACTTTGCATCACCCAAGCCAGGTCTTGGTAGTAAAATGGGAATAGATGCAACAGATAAAATGTACCCTGAGACAAATAGAAAATGGGGTAAAAAAATAGAAATGAGTCAGGAAGTTATCGACAAGGTTGATAGTATGTGGGATGGTTTAAAGATATAGGTTGCTCTATGTCATTCCCGCGGAGGCGGGAATCCAGAAAAATAACTTTAAATATCAGTATAAAAGTTATTTACTTAAAAAATAGACTAAAGTAATAAAAAATCTTTAATATCAAGATTTTTTAGTCTGGATTCCCGCCTCCGCGGGAATGACATATAGAGCCATACAATCATATAATATTATCAGAACTAAACATGTATAACATCCTGCACGAGACGATAATTAATAATTTCAAAGAAATTGCTGATAAATATCAAGAGCTTATTTTGTATTTCATGCAAGGCAAAGGGAGTATGATCCCTAGGAGCCTAATTGACAGTGATAAAAACAGGATTATAGCTTCTTTAATGGTAGAACAATTTTGGGCAAATACTGAAAAATTTTGTCAGCTTAATATTGAATATATTGATAAGTTAAGAGAGCTGACAACGCATAGCTTTGCAAAATTTGTCGGTAGTCCAGCAAAAGCTGTATTTTCTCCGGATAATCGAGATAAAAGATTTAAAGATTCTTCATAGGAGGATAATGCTTATTTTGACTTTGTTAAACAATATTATTTACTATCTAGTGAGTGGCTTAAGAAGAATATAGAACAATATGAGCTATCAAATGATCTCAAGCAACATTTAGAGTTTGTAACTAAACATTTTATTGATGCTTTTTCACCTGTAAATTTTGTTTTTTGTAATCCAAAAGTTTTACGTAAGACGTTAGAAAGCGGCGGTCAAAATCTAGTACAGGGATTAGAAAATTTCTTAAGAGATATAAAAAGTTCAGGTGATATATTAAATATTAAAACTACCGATAAATCCGCCTTTAAACTCGGTCAAAATATTGCGGCAACAAAAGGAAAAGTTATATTCCAAAATGATTTGATGCAGCTAATATGCTATGAGCCGAAAAAGAAAACTCATAAGATTCCGATATTTATTATTCCGCCATGTATAAATAAATATTATATACTCGATTTATCTCCGTATAATTCTCTAGTATCTTTTTTGGTAGAAAATAATTTTCAAGTTTTTCTTATTTCATTGGTTAACCCTGATATCTCTCTATCGGAAAAAGGCTTTGAGGATTACTTAAAAGATGGCATTTTAGCTCCTTTTGAGTATGTTAGAAATCTTGGTTTTGAGAAAATTGATTTTGTCGGCTATTGCATGGGCGGTACGTTCCTTGCTATAATTATCGCCTACTTTAAAGTAAAAAAATAGATTCTGTTCACAGTAGCACTTTCTTTACTACTTTGCTTGATTATACTCACCCGGGCGAGCTTGGAATATTTTTGAATGAAGCTACGATTAATTACATTAAAGAAGATATAAAGCTAAAGGGCTATTTTGATGGACAATATTTATCAAATAGTTTTAGTTTGCTAAGGGCAAATGATCTAATTTGGACGTTTTTTGTCAATAATTATTTGCTTGGTAAAAAACCTATGCCTTTTGATTTGCTATATTGGAATGTGGATTCTACTAACTTGCCGGCAAAAATTTATGAGGAATATTTACACAATACATATTGTAATAACTTGCTAAAAGAGTCTAATAATTTAGAGGTACTCGGGACAACAATAGATCTTGAAAAAGTTTGATTGCAACACTTTTTTCGTAGCCGCAAAAGAAGATCATATAGCTCCATGGCGTTCAATATATGATGGAGTAAAATTATTAAACTGACATAAGATTTTTTGTCTCACGGATTCAGGGCATGTAGCAGGTGTAGTTAATCCTCCTGCGATTGCTAAATATAATTATCGGCTTAACGATGACTTAAGTTCAAGTAGTCATGAGTGGCTTATAAAGGCTACGGAATATGAAGACTCATGGTGGAATTATTGGCTTGATTGGCTTATAAAAAATAATGATAATAAGCTAGTAGATTCTTTAGATTATCAGAATCTAAAGGCTATTGAAGAAGCACCGGGCAGTTATGTAAGGAAGTAGGTGTTGTTACTTCTATGTTATTCCCGCCTACGCGGGAATGACAATGGGTGTTTCTTGATCCATAGACACAACGCCTAAAATATAAATAAGTCATGAAGAGAAAAAATAATAAATTTATAGAAATATCTATTCCCTTTATCTTGGGAGTTGCTTTAGGTATTTATGGACAGAATACGGATTATTTTACTAATCTAATAAATCAAAAATCATTCGCTTTATCTGCTCCACAAATAAAGCATTACAATATTTCAGAGCTTTCAAGAAGTAAAGTTAGTACGTGTTTTACTCCACCTGCCGGTTGTACTAAGTTTATAGCCAATCAGATAGATAAAGCTGAAGAATCTATTTATATGCAGGCATACGGCATGAGCGATGCGTTAATTACTACTGCACTTATTAATGCACAGATGCGAGGAGTAAAAGTTAGAATATTGCTTGATCGTAGTAATTTAAAGCAGAAATTTTCTAAATTACACGAATTACAACGCGCAAAAATTGATGTAGGTATAGATAAAGTACCGGGCATTGCGCATAATAAAATTATAATTATTGATAAAAAGAAAGTAATAACCGGTTCGTTTAATTTCACGGCTGCTGCCGATAAACGTAATGCTGAAAATGTGATTGTTATAGAAGATCAGGAGCTAGCAGAGTCTTATTTACAAAATTGGTTAAACAGAAAGGCAAGTAATTGAGGGAAAGTGTTGCTGTATGGCTCTTACGTCATTCCTGTAAAAGCAGGAATTAAAAAAAAGTATAAATGCAGCAAATTTTTGAAATTAAAAGCTTGATTTATCTCGCTTTATTATGGATTCCTGCTTCCGCAGGAATGACATAAAAAAATAGTTAAAAATTACGCAGATTTCTTATACAAGTTTTTTGTACTTGTTCTGCCATATTCTGCATATTATTAGAAGCATGATGAACATTTTCAGCAATATGCTTATTTACGGCTTCAAATATTTTGTGTGAAGACTCATAAGCAATACCTGCTAATTCCTTAGCGTTATCCATAGATGTTGCATAAATAGATTTTAACATTTTTGATGACATTCACTAGCTTGTTTGAAATCTTTAGAATTTGCTGCTTCTTTAGTAGTATTCAAAATAGTATTAACATTATTTTGTGTAAGCTCAGAATTTTTCTTAAGCAAAGATTGCATGCTTTCTGTAGCAATTTTGTTAGTGGTTAAAAGAATATTCATAGCTCGTTGCATTGTATTTGTGATAGATGAAAGATTGACACTAGGGATATTTTTCATAGAACTCATATAAAATTCTGGATTCATATAGGATTTCATTAAATCTAAAAATAGTGTATTATTTAACATTATTTATTCTCCTAAAATAAATTAAATTTTTTATTTAAAAAATTTTTTGTGTTTTATAGGTTACGTATATGTAAACATCAACCCTCAATTCATGCTAACATGTTATAAAATTATGAGTCAATAATTGTTAGTATTAAGAATAATATTTAAAATAGTTAAGTTTTTATAAATGTTAGATATATCAATTCAAGAATTAATAGATAAGTGGCAAAAATACCTTGTTTTGCAAAGAAATTACTCTAATTATACAGTAATTTCTTATAATAATGACCTTAAGAATTTCTTTGAGTTTATGAATTATTATAATTCAGAGCTTGTAACGATAAATCATATTAAAAACGCAGATATAAGATTAATCCGAAGTTGGCTTGCAAAACGTAACTGTAATAATTTTACCACTTCTTCAATTTCACGTGGTTTATCTGCAGTAAAAAATTTTTATAGATTTTTAGAGAAAACAACACAATTAAATAGCCATATAATTTTTTCTATAAAATCTCCTAAAAAAACTAAATT
Organism: Candidatus Rickettsia kedanie; assembly: GCF_045865205.1. Lineage (NCBI taxonomy): Bacteria > Pseudomonadati > Pseudomonadota > Alphaproteobacteria > Rickettsiales > Rickettsiaceae > Rickettsia > Candidatus Rickettsia kedanie. Next base: position 36,920 of record NZ_BAABMM010000012.1, read on the forward strand.
ATTACCAAAAGCTTTATCGGAGAATGATGTAGCAATATCCCTTGAACATATTGAAGAATACGGGAATGTTAAGTGGGTAGAACTTAGAAATAAATCCCTACTTGTTCTTATATATGCTTCAGGTCTACGTATATCGGAAGCATTATCAATTACGAAACTTCATCTACAAAATCTAGAATTTATAAGAATAATAGGTAAAGGTAGTAAAGAAAGAATAATTCCGTGGTTACCGATTGCTAAAAATTTAATTACCCAATATTTAGAAATATTGCCGTATAAGCTAGGGGATAATGAACCGATATTTAGAGGAAAGCAGGGTAAGAAATTGCAGCCACAGGTATTTAATCGTGAATTAATTAAATTAAAGCATTTTTATGGTTTACCGCAGCATTTAACTGCTCATTCATTTAGACATAGTTTTGCTTCACATTTGCTTGAGCATGGTGCAGATTTACGCTCTATTCAAGAGCTATTAGGTCATAAAAGTCTATCTACTACACAAAACTATACTAAAACAAGTATAAAGCATTTAGAGGCTGTATATACTACCGCATATCCAATTAAAAAATAAAATTAATATTCATAATCTTCTTGCGTTAATTTTAAGTTATATATTATATTATTTTAAAAACCTTATAAACTATATATACTAAAGCTAATATTGAGATATTAATATGTTAGAAACACCTAAATTACCTATGGGATATAAACCTTCTAAAGATGAAGAATATATGTGTCCTAATCACCTAGAATATTTTAGACAAAAACTTTTAAGATGGAAAGAGGATTTATTAAAGGAATCTCAAGAGACTTTAAATCATTTAAAGGAAGAAAATTTAAAAGAATCCGATCTTAACGATTGTGCTACTCATGAAACAGAAAGAGCTTTTGAGCTTCGTAGTAGAAATAGATATTGTAAATTAATGAGTAAAATAGAAGAGGCATTATCACGTATTCACAATGGGGAATACGGTTACTGTGAAGAAACAGGCGACCCAATAGGTATAAAAAGATTAGAAGCACGACCTATTGCTGCATTATGTATTGAAGCTCAAGAGCGTCATGAAAATTATGAGAGAAGTCATTTGGATAAGCCTGGGAATTAAAATTGTAATTGATGTGTATGGTTCAAAAAACCTACTCAATGTCATCCCCGGGTAGGCGGGAAGGCATTGTTGCGTAGACCGGCTTTTCGTCATTGTGAGAAGAATTACGTAGTACTTCGACGAAGCAATCCAGTAAAAAATTCTGATTTACAGAATTTTTTAATTATTTTTCTGGATTGCCGCGTCGCTTCGCTCCTTGCAATGATGGCTAAGGTATCCACGCAACAATGCCATGCGGGGATTACATAAACGATCCATGTAACAAGATCAACCTTTACAGAGGCAACACTACAATATTAATACATCTTAAAACCTAAAGAAGTTAGAGCATTTACCGTTTCAAATAAAGGTAATCCCATAACATTTGAATATGAGCCGGAAATAAATGAGATAAAAGCTTCTGCATAACCAGAAATTTTGCACCCGCCGGCTTTATCTCTCCCTTCATCTAAAGAACAATAAAAATTAATCTCTTCATCACTTAATTTTTTGAACTTAACAATAGTCTGAACTATTTTTTGTCTAACTGTAAGCTGATCATTCTCTTTTTTGATAATACATAAACCGGTATAAACACGATGACGACGCCCGGATACCATCTTAATACAATTCTTGACCTCTTCATAAGTAGTAGCTTTCGGCAATATTCTTCTACCTACTGCCGCTACCGTATCGGCAGCTATAATTATAGCTGATTCCTCTATTTGAGATGCAACTTTAATAGCTTTTTCGTAAGCAAGTCTTATGGCTAAGGGAGCGGGTAATTCACGCAAATTAGGTGTTTCATCTATATCTGCCGGAATAATTTGCGCAGGGATAATTTTGATTCTGTTTAGTAACTCAATTCTTGCAGGAGAGCTTGATGCTAATATAATCGGTAGGTTTTCTCTGTTCTGCTTCATACTTATAAAGACTAGTGACGATGAATCACACGCCCCTTAGTTAAATCATAAGGAGTCATTTCTACCGTAACTTTATCTCCTAGTAATATTCTGATACGATTTTTACGCATCCTACCGGAAGTATGAGCAATAATTTCATGATCATTCTCAAGCTTTACTCTGAAAGTAGCGTTAGGTAAAAGTTCAAGTATTGTACCTGTAAACTGAATGAGGTTGTCCTTTGACATTATAATTTATGTTTTTATGGTCGGGGCGGAGAGATTCGAACTCCCGACCCTCTGGTCCCAAACCAGATGCGCTACCAGGCTGCGCTACGCCCCGAGAATTAATTATGTCTATACTATATACTCTATTATTCGTAGCAAATCAATTTGTTTATGCAAAAATTTATAGATTTTGCTCAATAAAGCAAGATATCGTTATTGCGAGCAGGCATTGCCCGCGTGGACCGGTAAAATCCACTGTGTCACCTCGTGGCTTGCTAACTAGGTCCATAAAAATAATAAAAAATACTAATAATTTTAGTATTTTAACTGGATTGCTTTGTCAAAACTTACAGTTTTTTCTCGCAATGACGGTTTTGGTATTCCTTTCTATACAAAAATTAATAAAGTTTTGCGGTTTTCATTAAGAAGCTAAAATAGATAGGTTTTACTCTTGTATTCCTTAAGTTTTATATACGATTTACCTAATTGCTATAAAAATATATAAAGTTTAATTTATTTTAAACAAGAAAAAATAACCTACAATTACTTTTTATAAGTAGAGAATACTTTATGTTATAAGTATTCTTATAGATATTTTAGTATTTAATTAATGTTTTTCAATTAAAAGTAATGTGTTGTTTATATAACAAAATCATAAGTTAGAAAAATTTTTGTTCTTTCAATAATTATTAATTACTTCTTCTTACCCTCTTTTATTATTTTTTTTAATTAAAGCCCTGAATAAAAATTTAATTTTATTATTAACTTTTTTTAAAAGTGCAATGTAGGTTCTGTGAACATTTCTAATTGATTTACTATTTTGAGGTATTTGTTTTGCTGCAAATTATCAGATTTTTTTGAAATATGAATAACTATTCTGCCAAAAATCTTATTAATTCTTGCTAAAAAATACCTCGAAATAGTAAATCAATTAGAAATGTTCACAGAACCTAGCGACAATATTAAGAATTTTTATCTTAATCTCATTTACCAAAGATTTTTCAAAATCTTCCAAAATACAGAAAATTTATATTTGTTTAATGAATACTAGTCTCGAATTTATAATTTAGAAAATTAAGTCCAAATTTAGGAGATGTGATGTCAAGTCAACGAAAAAATACTCTAAAAAATTTAATTAAAAAAGGAACGTTTGCATCAACTGCGGCAATGATATTTGCTAGCACGAGTGCACTCGGGGTTCGAACCGTCATAGGTCCAAATGCCGTGTTATCCATGGGCTTTAACCTTGATGATGGAACGCCTTTTGCCTCAGGAGATGATTTAATACTTGGATGATTGTTTAATTTCACTACTGATGTTTCAATTGGCTCTTTAAATATAGGTGCCAATAATAACGTAGTTATGACTGTACCGGCCAATACAGCAATAAATCTTGGTAATGTTACATCTAGTGGTGCCGGCAGTGGACTAAAGATCAATGTTCCTAATAACGGGGCGAGTCTAACTTTAACAGGTAACAATTATTACATTAATCATATGAATTTTAACGGTACTGTTAGTACTTTGAGTGTTGCTTCTACTGTTCTTGCTCCTGCTAATTCTACTATTTTCTTTACTGAAGACACTATTATAACCGGTGTTCAGGGGCAAAACAATCTTACAATAGTTGTTGATACTGAATTTGTTGTTAAAGATCCGGCTTCGACTAAGGCAAATGCTATTAATATCGGTAATCTTGTAACCGATACTTCAGATTTAGGACTTTATCCTGGTGGACCTCCTGAAGTTGTCAACGCACAACCTATAGCAAATATCAATTGGACTGGTCCAATTTCCAATTACGTGGTAACTAATGAATTAAAAAATCAAGCAAAATTTATAGCTACCGTACCACTAGTTCCAGTGCAGGATTTATGGGGGCAATTAGGAGTACACGTGGCTGCTGGTGGCCAAGAAATTGCACTTAATGCAGCGGTAACGGAACAGGGGGGGAACAAAAAGGCTTAACATATTTATGACCGATGGGATAGCTAATGAGGCAGGACAATCTCTAAATGAAAATCCGGTTACAGTTATAGGAACTATCTTTACTCAAACTATTCAGATAGGGAATCAATATGAGCCTCTTGATCCGGGAGATCAGGATTATGGTGTAGATTGGGCAACGGCAATTGATACCGGCGTTGGAGGGGTAGTAAAATTTACGCACAACTCGTTAACACGATTGCAACAAAACGTAATTTCTGAAATAGATTTTAACGGTAAAGCTGCACAAGTAACAATAGGTGATGGTGCAAATGTCATTAACGGTCCTACTTGGCGGGAATATAGATAATAGAGCGATTGGAGGTGGAGGTGCCGGCATATTAAATGTTCTAGGTAGTTCAACAGTTTCTAAAAATATAGGAGCTACAAATACGATTGATACATTGAATGTTCAAGGTGATAATACTAAGGTTGTTGATTTGCAAGGTAATGTTACAGTTAATAATTTTACTAGTGATGGGATAGCTGCAGTAGTAGGAACATTAACTGCAAAAACAGGAGTGCAATATAATAATCTTGGGGCAACGCTAGCGTTTTCTAATCCGATAGGTGCTTATATTTTTTCAAGTCCTATTTTAGCAGGCAATGGTAGTGTAATAGTAGATACTAATCTTACCGCTACCGATGCTAGTATTGCTACGGCTAAAACTATTCAAATAGGAGTAAATTTCCCCACAGCGGCTCTTACTTTAGCAGTCGATAACCCGAATTTAAATCTTTTAGCGGGAGGAAATCAAATTAATTTTAAAAGTGCCGATGCTGTTTTAGTTTTAGCTGCACCTGTTGTGCAAGCCGTAACATTTGGTGATAATTTAGACGGTTTTGCAGGCGGCGGTAATATAACCTTAAACGGGACTAATGCTTTAACCATTCAAGGTAGGGCATTTGGTGCTGTTAATAAACTAGCTTCGGTTAGACTATAGAAACTGTTACAGCTGGTGGAGGAATTAACCTTAGCGGTATTACAACTCTTAATGTTACAGGAAATAGTAACTTTACCGATCAAACTGCTACCTAGGCAAGTGCTACTAAATATAAATATCGGTGATAATAGTGGAGTCGGGATGTATATTTTAATGCCTAATGCGGATTTTAATATTAGTACTGCTAATATGAAATTCAAAAATGCCAGTTCAATATTAAATATCCAAAGTAACGGAAATGTAACGGTTACAATGAACGGGGATTTAAATCCCAGTGCAGTGGCAAGTGGTATAGTTCAGTTAAGCTCAATCGGCGGCAACACTTTAATATTAGATGGAGCAGGTTTTAATTTAAGTATAGTAGGAGTAGGCGGTAATCTTTTAAATAGTGTGACTTTTTCAGGAGCAGGGAATATTACTGTAGTCCCGACGATTAATACGAAAAATGCTATTCTCACCGGTATAACAGGTAATCTAATACTTAATAACGTTAATGCACCGATTAATTTTACAACCACCACCAATCTTACGGTAAGTGATGTTATAGGAGCTATAAATTTTGCAAATAATGCCGGAACATTACGTTACTAACGGCTCAACAATTACCGGTGATATAGATAGTACTATAGATTCTAATGGTACGATAAATTTTGGTGCAGGTACGGAGGTTACGGGTGCAGTTGGGGCTAATAATGCTAATTACGCTCGTGAATTTTAATGCAGGCGGTAATGTTACTTTAGATTCTCTTCTAAGGCTACAAATTTCAGTATCAGTAATGGTACTAATGTGATTGCCGGTGATTCAATGACGGGTGCTGTAAATTTTGCTGCCAGTGCAGGTACGTTAGTACTACAAAACGGTCTTAATGGAGCAATTACTACAGATACTGTAAATACTGAAACGGTAACTATTAATGGCGGTAATGTTACCAGTACTATCACGGCAGTTGCTTTAGTAAACATAGGTCCTAACCCTGTTACTTTCGGTGCTAACGTAAGCTCAACTAACGTGGCTCTTACTAATAATGCCTCTTCTTTAACTGTTGGCATCAATGTTGTTTTAACAAGTGCAGTTACAACTGCTAACCCAAATAATGGTGTATTAAATTGAGCTCCGAATAGTAGTGTTGTCGGTAATATAGGTACTAATGCCGCTGCTATTGCTGCAGTGAACATAGGTGCAGGTCCTGCAAGCCTTACCGGGAATGTTTATGCGGGTGCAGTTGCTTTAACTAATGCTTTATCTTCTTGAACTCTTAATAATGGTACTAACGTTAATGGTGCTATCAAAAATACTTCAGGTAATAACGGTATACTTATATTTAACGGCGGTAGCATAATAGGTGCTACAGGGGCTCTGGGAGCAGCATTAAATACAGTAACTTTTAATGCGAACGGTGATTTACCCGTAGCCTCATATGCTCAGACTTTTAATGTTAATAATGCAGCAATTGTTAATGCACCTAATGGAGTAACGGGAAGTGTTATGGTAAATTCTTGAACGTTTACCGGTAATAATATTACCGGTAACGCACATTTGGCGGTGTCGGAACTATTAACATAACAACTATTATTGGACAGACTAATTTTGCCGGTAATGCAGGTACGGTTAATGTTAATTATACAGGAATTTTACAAGCCGTTATTAGTAGCACAGCAGCAGGTAATTTAGTATTTTTAGGAGGCGGTAACGTTACCGGAGTCATAAATAATATTGTGGCAATTACTGTTAATGCAGTGGGCAATAAAACGATTATCTTTCAAAAAAGTGTGTCCGCTGCTTCTTTAACACTTGGTAACAATGCTGTGGCGAATTTACAAGACTCGCTTACAACAAGCGGTAACGTGATTTTACCAATGGCGGTATTTTAGAGTTTTCAGGTACAAATTCTGCAGGTTATTTACTTAACAGCCAAATTACAAATGGGAACACAGGAACATTAAACGTTTATACTACCGGCACTACTTTAACGGCTACTGATTCAAGTATAGGTACGGTAAACACAATTAATATCGGGCAGGGAAATGCAGCCGCAGCATTTACTGTAGACGTATCTAACAAGGCTTTAACTCTAGGCAGTGCTATTAATTTAAATAATACTAAATTCGTATTTGGTTTAACTACTAGCAAAAATCAACAAGTTACCTTTACGAATAGTGTCAATGGTGGCAATGCGGGCGGTACTGTTAATTTAAGTAGTATTTCTAGTACTCCGCCAAATAAGAATGTATTAACTTTGCAGGGTAATGTTGGTAATGAAACTCTTGGTACAAAGGCAAATACTCTTGCTGTTATAAATGTGAGTGGTAATGTCGGAGTTGTTGGTACTAATGCTAAGTTAGGTACAAATGGACTTGATGTGAGGAATACTGCGGTGCTTAATATTGCTGCTAGTGGGGTTTTTGTCGATGCATCACTGACCTCGGCAAGAATTGGTGAACTGAACATCGGTGATGCTAATGCTGGACCGGCCGTTTATGCACTTGATGCAATAAATGCTGATTTTGACTTAGATGCACCGGGTGTTGCATTTAAAAACGATTCATCTATTTTAAAATTAATGACTACTTCGGCAGATGTCAATACCCCAAGTACAATATATCTAACCGGTAATATAGAGCCTCTTACAGCACATACGGTTATAGTTGAATTAAATGCACAAAATGCTGGAGTTACATTAATAATAGACGGTGATAAAAATAAAGGAATGAATCCTGATACCCGTTCTCTTGGTACTGTTGATTATCCGCTAAAACAAATAACTTTTTTAGGAGACGGAGACATAGGAATAACGGCTTTTGCTATGGATACTATTAATATATCCATTCCAGTACTAGGGATTGAGACAGTTAACACTAATGTATTCTTTGCTCCTCCTACCGGAACTGGTGGACCTACTCAATTCAGTACTACAATAGTTAAGGGGAGTATGGATTTTCAAAATGTTACCGGTACAGCAATTTTTAAAACCGCAAATAATACAGTCCTAAGTATCACAGGTAATATCACTAGTACCAGCTGTCAACCAAAGGTACTATAGGTACGGTTGACGGTAACGGAAACTCAACGCACACAATTATGAACCTCAAAATGTTAAAAACAGGAACTGACAAAAGCACCGTCACAATTAATGCCGGCGGTAATATGTCAATTGCTGAGATTCAAGGAGTCGGTACGGGTACTATAGAATTTACGCAACCAACTAGTTTAGCTGGTACTATTACGGGGAATGGCGTTAATTTAATGTTTACCGGTCCAAGTAGCGTTAGTGTGGCTATAGGTAGCAGCACTTCAAAAGTTGGTGATATAACCGTTAGCACTGATTTGCTGAATTGTACTAGAGATGTTAATGCAGGAAATATAATTTTAATTGATGGTGGTGATATAAAATTTAATGGACATTAAGATTATCAGAAGAAATAAATGGGCTTATTATATTATGTTTATTGACTTGAAAGAAATTTATAATAATTTTACCCATAGTTAAAATATTCTCCTTTACTTGATGAGATAAAACTTGTAATAAAATTGGCTTCTGTGTTTCTGATTTTGCGGTTTTATATATTATTTCTTCTATTGTAGCCCATTACTTTGGTTTGAGTCCTTGACTTAAGTCCTTAATATTCAGCGTATCTGAAAAAGGTTTTACACATAGGGACATCAATTTTTTTACTTGTGCAATAATAAACGGTTCATATAAGTTTTTTTACTCAAAATATCTTGTAGCTCAAATTTCAATACAATAGTCATGATATTTTTCTGTTCCTCGGTAGTTATAGTAGCATTTGTATTGGAAGCAGAATTAGGCAGAACATATCCTGTGCCTTTGGAAGTGGCAAGTACATCCAAATGAAAATGTTTCTGCCCATCTATTACAGTAATATTAGTATTTTTGCTTCTTCATTCTTACTCTGAGAAATAGCATAGATATAAGAAAAGATTTTTTCTCGCTCTACTTGTATTTTATCATTTGCGATTGTTCTAATTAATAATGAAATGGCATCTATAACAATAAAAAAATCTTTGGTATCAAGTGTTTCTAGAAAAGATTTAGTATCACCGCTAGTTTTTTAAATAAATTTACAGATTTTCCTAGCTCTTCAATTATAAATTTTTGTCCTTCATCTAGATTTTGACGCTTTGCGTCCTTACGGAGTTTACTCCCTTCTACTTTAATTTTAGCTTTTTTCTTCTTTTAGTTTTATAATCAGCAACAGAAATTATATAAGATACAGCATCTTTTAATTGTGCTTTAATTTCCGGAGTGAACTGACCATTACTATCTCTAAAAATATTAGTGAATTGTTGATATGTAGAGTCAACAACATCATTTGCACTATTATCTCTAATTACGACTGAACATCTAACTTTTTCGGCTAATTCTAATATTTGCCGGTAAATATATAAATTAAGAATTGTTTGCATAGAATTTATAAGTTGATTATGAATCCCCGGACATTCTATAATATTAATGCCACCTTTATCATTAGATATAAAGAAATTATTAACAAGCTTATATCCATTATTCGCTTGATGATGTATTTTTTCATTATATTTCGGTTCTTTCGCATATAAAGATCGGTCTTCATCTTCTTCTAATTTTTGTCCGCTTAAAAAACAACTAATAGTAGTTACACCTACTCCGTTCATCCCTACCATTACAATTAGTTTATTTATACTATTTCCTGTTTTAGTCATTTCATTATGTCTTTCTGCAATTAATCTTAAAAGCTTATTACCGTTCTTTATGAACGGTCTTTCCAACTTATAGTAATTTTTAAGAGGTTGTAAATTTTTATTTTCGATTTCAGAATCGAGGTTTCGCGCTTTTGTTTTCTTTAAATATGCATTTACAGAATTTTCATTTAAAATATCTACTTCGGAAACGAGCTGAAATTCTGAATTATCATTAAAATTAGGAGAGATTTTTAATTCTGCTAACTTATGCTGATTATTATGTTTTATCTCTAATAAAGTTTTTATTCCGATATTAGTGATTGTTTTATTACTTACTAAAGAAAGTTTAGTTATTGTTTTGTTAAGCCTAAATATTTCGGCTAAAATTTTTGTTTGCTTATCATTTATACCGCAATTGTCCAAAAATACTCGCTCGATAGTCTTATTATTTCTTAAATAATTTGCTATATATTGTATATCTTCCATTATAAAGGGGTAGTTACTAAAATCCAAAGCAATTACCTGGATAAACTCTGCAAGCCCGCTATTTGGGTTTACTAATATTTCATTAAATATAGACCGAGTGTTGTTAGAAAGCCAAGCTATAATATCTTTATTCATACTTAGATATGAAGCTTGTGTTTGGAGTTAATATCTCTTTAATATTACGTAATTTCATTAATATATTACATTCTTCAAGAATAGTTAAGTTTGGAGTGTTTTGTTGTTCCAAAATATTATTCAATACTCCGTCAAAAAATCATATATATTTTTTAAACCTCGTTCCTGTTTGAGGCTCCCCACCAACTAAACATATATATTTACCTAAAATAATTTATATTACTCCAAATACAAACATTTTTGCCCCGTAAGTTGAATAAATAAATATTAATACTACTTAAAAAAATTTTTGAGTAAGTAAATTTACAACCAGAATTTAAAGGTGAATTGGTGAAATTCTGAGGATAAGAAAATTCTATTTTTTATATTGTAAAAAATTATCACTTCTATTTTTAAATTGAATTAATAGAGGATATTGTATATATATTTTGAAAGGTAAAATTTGAGATTATTTTTCTTTTGTAATTTTATCATATTTTTTTAGTTTGATAAGTATGGACTCTAGATTATCTAACTTAATCATACATGGACCATCACTTGGAGCGTTATCGGGATCTTGATGTACTTCCATATACATACCGGCGATACCTACAGCAGTTGCTGCCTTTGCAAGTAGCTCTACATATTTTCTGTCCCCTCCGGTACTATCTCCTAGTCCTCCAGGCTGCTGAACGGAATGTGTCGCATCAAAAACTATAGGTACATTTAATTCTGCCATTATTGCAAGACTACGCATATCAGATACCAAATTATTATAACCAAAACATGCTCCCCGCTCTGTAAATAATATATCCTTTACTCCAAAAGCTTTTAGTTTTGTTTGTACATTTTTCATATCCCATGGAGCTAGAAACTGTCCTTTTTTTACTTTTACTATTTTACCTGTTTTTGCTGCAGCTTGGAGCAAATCAGTTTGTCTACATAAAAATGCCGGAATTTGTAAAATATCTGCTACTTCGGCTGTTTCAGTACATTGACTCTCTGAATGAATATCAGTAACAATAGGGCAATCGAATTCAGATTTTACTTTTGATAAAATTTCTAAACCTTTCTCAATACCAAGTCCTCTAATCCCATTGACGGAAGTTCTATTAGCTTTATCAAAAGAAGATTTATAAATAAATGAAATCTCCAGCTTGCTAGTTAATTTAACAAGTTTTTCTGCCATAAACAACGCATGATCTTTTCCTTCAATCTGACAAGGCCCTGCAATGAGAACAAATGGTAAATCATTTCCTATTTTGATATTGTTAAGTTTTACTATTTTTTGCATAATTCTTAGAGTTAATTATTGAGTGATGCACGGATTAGTGTTTCTATGTTATATCAGGTACTGATTCATTTTCTATTAAGTCATTGTTAATTATCAGTGTATAATATTTTTCTTTTATTGTTGTTAAATCGTAATTACCATGATAATAACCTTCTAGGTTAATAATGTTCTTTAAATAAAAATTTATCTGCTCTGTTTCTAACGGCTCATCTATATTTTTTATAATAGACGACTTAATATTAATTAAATATGCTTTTATTTTTTTTAATTCTTTAATAATTATAAAAATATCATGCGGTTTTGTTACCAATATTCCTACAAACAAAATTAATAATATTTGTGTTAAAGACATATTTATATTAACTTCTTATGTTTATATTTTGGATTTAAAATACTTTCCCCATTAGTACTTAACATATATTCATGGTAATCTTGATAATTTCCTTCAAACCATGTAGCATTATTATCTTTATCATATGATATAATATGAGTGGCTATTCTATCTAAAAACCACCTGTCATGACTAATTACTAATACACAACCTGCAAAATCTAAAATAGCATCTTCAAGTGCTCTTAACGTATCAATATCTAAATCATTAGACGGCTCATCTAATAATATAACATTTGCTCCTTCTTTTAGTAATTTTGCCAAATGTACTCTGTTACGTTCTCCACCTGAAAGTTGTCCAACTTTTTTTTGTTGATCACCGCCTCTAAAATTAAAAGCTGCACAATAAGCTCTACTTTTAATTATTCTATTACCAAGTTGTAATTCATCTAAACCTTCTGAAATTTCTTCCCATATAGTCTTATTATCATCTAAATGATCCCTTGATTGATCAACATACCCTAATTTTACCGTTTGACCAATTTTAATAGCACCACTATCTGGCGTTATTTTACCTGTAATAATATTAAACAAAGTAGATTTACCTGCTCCATTCGGTCCAATAATTCCTACAATAGCTCCACGTGGAACTTTAAAACTAAAATCTGATAATAATATTTTACTATCAAATTTTTTAGCTATATGTTCTGCTTCAATAACAAGATCGCCTAAACGAGGTCCATTAGGTATAATTATTTGAGTAGGATCGATTTTTTGTTTCTGTTGTTTATTTAATAACTCTTGATATGCTGTAATACGTGCTTTATTTTTTGATTGTCTAGCTTTGGGAGTTTGACGAATCCATTCAAGTTCACGATTCAATTGTTTTTTTCTATCATCGTCTTCTTTACTTTCTAAAGCTAATTTTTTTTGCTTCTGTTCAAGCCAAGAACTATAATTTGATTCCCACGGTATACAATTTCCACGATCTATTTCTAATATCCATTCTGTAACATTATCTAAAAAATAACGATCATGGGTAATTACTATCACAGTACCTTCATAATGCTTTAAATAACCCTCAAGCCAAGAAACTGATTCTGCATCTAAATGATTTGTAGGTTCATCAAGTAACAACATATCAGGTTTCTCTAAAAGCAATTTACATAAAGCCACTCTTCTTTTTTCTCCACCGGAAATTTTTGTAATATCTGCTTCTTTTGGTGGGCAACGTAAAGCAAGCATTGCGATCTCTATTTCACGTTCTAGATTCCATCCATCACAATTGTCTATTTTTTCTTGCAATTCTGCTTGTTTATCAAAAAGCTTTTGCATTTCTTCATCAGTGATTTCAGCAGCAAATTTGTTATTTATATCGTTAAATTCGTCAACAAGTTTTTTCTTGTCATAAAGGCCTTCTATGATATTATCAAACACATTTTTACTAGCATCAAGATATGGTTCTTGAGGTAAATATCCTACTTTTATACCAATTTTAGCTGTTGCTTTACCTTCAAACTCTTTATCAATACCTGCCATTATTTTTAATAAAGTTGATTTACCTGCTCCATTTGGACCTATTATACCAATTTTAGCTTTTGGTAAAAATGATAAATTTATTTCTTTTAAAATTCGTTTACTATTTATAATTTTGCTTAAACCAACCATTGCATAAACATATTGATATGACATAAATTACTTATTTCCTTATATTATTATTTTACACTGATACATATATTTACTACTGCATTATATGAATTTATTGCTCTATGATCATATAATTCAAAATTAGACATTGTAATTTCTATCATTATTTTTCTAGTTTGGGTATTTATCTTAAAAAATAAAATACTGTATATATACTTTAATCTTAACAGTTTTTTTAATTTAATTTTAATAATATCAAGTCTAATGCTTCCAAATCTTTATAATGAAATATTAATTTTCCGCCTAATGGATAATTCTCTATTGTTATTTTTATGCCAAATTTTTCTGACAAAGCTTTTACTAATAATTCTAGATCATTATCGGTAGCGTTGTCCTTTAAAAAACGCTTTCCTACTTTGTTATTATTGTTAGGAGATTTTGTATACTCATTTTTATACCATTGTCTTACTAGTTCTTCTGTTTGACGTACATTTAAATTATTATTTATAATATGATCGGCTATTACTTCTGCATGTTCATGATTTATTAAACATCGAGCTTGTCCCATGCTTAATATATTCTCATTTACTTTATCTTGAATAGATTGTGGCAAATTATTAAGCCTCAACAAATTAGCTATATGACTACGACTTTTGCCAAGCCTTTCAGCTAATTTTTCTGTCGTATAATTAAAATTTTCTACTAAATATTTAAAGCCACGAGCTTCTTCCATAACTGTTAAATCAGTTCTTTGTATATTCTCAATTAACGCTATTTCCATACTCTCTCTAGCATCTAAATTTTTTATAATTACTGGTATCTCTAAAACTTTTGCTAATTTACACGCACGCCAGCGTCGCTCTCCTGCTATAATTTGGAAATTATTATCAACAATAATAGGCTGTAATAAACCATTATTCAATATCGAATCTGCTAATTCTTTTATTTTATCATATTCAAAGTTTTTTCTAGGCTGATTCTCATTTGGTCTTATTTTATCAATATTTATTATTTGTATTATTTCTGATTCTATAGAAATAACTTCTTCTCCAAGTAATGAAGATAACCCTCTGCCTAGTCCTTTATTTTTCGTCATATCTTTCTAAGATTTCTTTTGTAAGTTCTATATATGCAACTGCTCCCGAACATTTATAATCATATATAATAGCCGGTTTTCCGTATGAAGGAGCTTCAGATAATTTAATATTTCTTGGAATAACGGTTTTAAATACTAATTCTCCTAAGCATTTTCTAACATCATCTTCTACTTGCTCAGTTAAACGATTACGCTTATCATACATTGTAAATAATATACCTGCAATCTTTATCTTAGGATTTAATTTTTTCTCTACAATTTCAATTGTTTTTAGCAAGTGACTTAATCCTTCTAAAGAATAAAAATCACATTGCATTGGAATCAGCACTTCATCACTTGCAACTAAAGCATTTACCGTTAATAAACTTAATGAAGGAGGGCAATCAATAATTATATAATCATATAATATTTTTATTTCTTCCAATAGCTTCATTAAAATATATTCTCGGTCCTTTAATTTTGTTAAATCTAATTCAGCCGCAGATAGATTAGTGTTTGAAGTAATGATTGCTAAATTTGGTATATCTGTAGAAATTATTGCATCTTTCAATTCTATTAAATTTGTTAATACTTGGTATATAGTATTTTTGCGTTGTTGCTGACTAATTCCAAAACCAGTACTACTATTTCCTTGAGGATCAAGATCTATAACTAAAATTTTTTTATTTACCGCAGCAAAAGCTGTAGCTAAATTTACAGTAGTTGTAGTTTTAGCCACTCCTCCTTTTTGATTAACAATAGCAATTACTTTCATATAATTTCTGTTAAATTACTAACTTCTAGAATTTTCCCTTCTTCACAAGTAACACTTTGATGTATTAAATAATCAAATAACCACATCTCTTTAGCTTCTACTATTTCTGTTAAATAATTTTTGCCTTTTAATAATAAAAATTTTTCTTGTACTGAAATATTTTTTATACAATTAAATATTGTATTTAATTTAGAGAAAGCTCTACAAGTCAATATACTACAATCTATTTCTACTTTTTCTATTCTTTGATTTATTATTTGTATGTTATTATTTGATATCTTTGATGCTTGCTCTAAAAATATACATTTGCGTAAATCAGCTTCTATTAAACTTATTTTTGCTACCCCTGCTATAGATAATACTATACCGGGAAAACCGGCCCCACTTCCTATATCAACCAAGTGTATTTCTTTATTATCAATATATTGCATTAATTGTAATGAGTCTAATATATGACGTTGCCAAAAATTATGTATAGTATTATCTGATACAAGATTGATTGATTGATTCCATTTTTTAACTAACTTTTGAAAAATTTCTAATTTTTCAATTATTTCACGTGGAACTTCCATCACTATATTTAGTTTTTAAATAAATTATAATAGCCGTAATTGCTGCAGGTGTAATCCCTGGAATTCGACGTGCTAAACCAATAGTAGTAGGTTTATGGTAAGAAAGTTTTTCCTGTATCTCTAATGATATACTTGGTATTTTAAAATAGTCAATATTTTTAGGTATTAACTGTGCCTCTTCACTTTGAAATAAATTAATATCTGCGTGTTGTCTAGTTAAATATGAAGCATATTTTGCTTCAATATAGAGTAATTGCAAAATATTATTATTTTGCGTTTCTTTAAGCATAGGAAAAATTTTAATAGCTTGTTCAACATTAAAACTAGGTATTTTAAATAAGTCTAATACTGTTTTATATGTACCATCTTGTGCAACCTGTATATCCATTTTAGCAAGTTTACTAGTAGTTAAAGATAAGGTATTTAATAATGATTTTGTTTTTTCTATATCTTCATATTTTTGTGTAAATATTTTTTTACGTTTTTCTGATACAACACCAATGTTTATCCCTAATTCCGTTAAACGTAAATCAGCGTTATCTGCTCTTAAAGATAATCTATATTCTGAGCGAGAAGTAAATATACGATAAGGTTCTATAGTACCAAATGTTGTTAAATCGTCAATCATTACTCCAATATAACTGTTTGCTCTTGTTAACATAAACGGTGCTTGATCTTTTACTGCTAAAGCAGCATTTATACCGGCTATTATACCTTGCCCTGCGGCTTCTTCATATCCTGTAGTACCGTTAATTTGCCCAGCAAAATACAATCCAGCTATTTTTTTTGTCTCTAGCGTAACACTTATTTCACGTGGATCAACATAATCATATTCTATAGCATAACCTAGACGTAAAACCTTTACATTTTCTAATCCTGGTATTGTTTTGATTAATTTATGTTGTACATCTTCAGGCAAAGAAGTAGAAATACCGTTTGGATAAATCGTATAATCATCTAACCCCTCAGGTTCTAAAAATATACGATGTGCTGATTTTGTACTAAATCTGACTATTTTATCTTCAATAGAAGGACAATATCGCGGTCCTATTCCTTCTATCTGCCCTGAATACATTGCGGATTTATTAAGGTTCTCACGTATAATATCATGAGTTTCTGAGGTTGTTTTTGTAATAAAACAATTTATCTGAGGAATATTGACAACATTTGTTAATTCAGAAAAAGGACGAGGAGTTTTATCGCCGGGCTGTAAAGCTGTTTTACTATAATCAATAGTACGCCCGTCAATTCTTGGTGGTGTACCTGTTTTTAAACGGGCAACTTTAAATCCTACTTTTTTTAATGTATTTGATAACCCATACGAAGGCTCTTCATCTACTCTACCGGCAGGAATTTTTTTTTGTCCAATATGAATAAGACCTGATAGAAAAGTACCCGTAGTTAATATAATTTTTTGACAAGGAATTTTGCTATCGTTATTTAAAACAACCGCTTCAACTTTAGAAGATTTAATTTCTATATCTTCCACTTTCCCATATAGTATATCTAGATTAGGGTAATTTGTTAATATTTGATACATCGCTTTTTTATAAAGCTTTCGATCAGCTTGAGTTCTAGGTCCCCAAACTGCCGGTCCTCTAGTCTCATTCAGCATTTTATAATGTATACCTGCTTGATCTATAACATAACCCATTAATCCATCAAGGGCATCGATTTCTTTAACTAATGTACCTTTTGCAATTCCACCAATTGCTGGATTGCAAGACATTTCGCCTAAATTTCCCGGTTTTAACGTAATTAAGAGAGTAGAAGCTCCAAGACGTGCAGAAGCGGCTGCTGCCTCTACGCCTGCATGTCCACCGCCTATAACTATTACGTCATATTTTAACATTAATTATTCTATAATTTCAGATTTGTTAAAGAAAAATTCGATTTCTCTTTTCGCACTGTTTTCACTATCTGAACCATGAATACTATTAGCCTCAATTGATTCGCCTAAATCTTTTCTAATAGTTCCTGCTTCAGCTTCAGCAGGATTAGTTGCACCCATAATGGTACGGTTTAAAATTATAGCATCTTCCCCCTTAAGAACTTGAAGTACTACCGCTCCTGAAGTAATATATTCAACTAAGCTATTAAAAAACGGTCTTGCTCTATGTTCATCGTAAAAACACTCAGCTTCATATTTAGTTAAAAATTTCATTTTCTGAGCTACTATCTTTAAGCCTGCATTTTCTAAATAAGTATTAATTTGTCCTATTTTATTCCTCTTGATAACATCAGGCTTAATCATTGAAAAAGTATATTGTATTGTCATTTTGTAACCTTTATATAATGATTAAATTTATTTTTTAGCTGAACGATTCCATGTTAAAGCAAATAACCCTCCTCCTAAAAGAGCAGAAATACTGAAAAATATAAATACCCCATTCCAACCATAATTATCGCTAATCCATCCTACACCGATTCCTGCAATAGCCGCTCCTAAATAACCAAATAACCCTGATAATCCATTAGCCGTACCGACAGCTTGACGAGTACTGAAATCAGCAGCTGCTATACCTACAAGGAGCTGAGGTCCTGAAACAAAAAAGCCTATTAAAGACAGAATTATTATACTTAATAATTCACTTTGAATAGGAATTGTCCAAAACAAGACTAACAATAAGCTAAGCAATACCATACATATCACTCCAATGGGACCACGACGTCCTTGAAATAATTTATCCGATAAAAAGCCAGCTATCAACGCCCCAGGAATTCCTATCATTTCATATAAACCAATTTGTAAGCCTGCATTTGCAAGGCTTATATTACGTAAATCTTTTAAAAATGTTGGAGCCCAATAAATTACTCCGGAACGTATTATATAAACAAACATATTTGCTAAACAAACATACCATATTAGCCTATTGCAAAAGACCATTTTAAGTAATTGTGGAGTTAATAGCTTCTCATAATCTCCTATAGATTCAGGCGGATATTCTTTATATTCCTCTACGGTAGATAAACCTACTTCTTTTGGAGAATTACAAAGCCTATTATATAAAAAAAGCGATACTACACAAGCAACTGCACCGGGAACGAAAAAAGCAGCTCTCCAATCAAATTTATCGATTAAATAACCGCAGCTTATCATAGCAAGGGCACCACCTATTTGATTAGAGGTTGTACCCATAGCCCATTTAGTTCCAAGTTCTTTTGAAGCAAACCAGTGAGTAAGCATTTTTGTTGCAGGAGGCCACCCCATCGATTGAAACCAGTTACTGGCTATCCATAAAATTCCTATAAGCCATAAAGAATCTGAAAAACCTATTAGAA
Source organism: Candidatus Rickettsia kedanie (assembly GCF_045865205.1). NCBI lineage: Bacteria > Pseudomonadati > Pseudomonadota > Alphaproteobacteria > Rickettsiales > Rickettsiaceae > Rickettsia > Candidatus Rickettsia kedanie. The sequence continues at coordinate 56,317 of NZ_BAABMM010000012.1, forward strand.
TAGTAATGATTCCGACAACTAAAAGACCCAAAACCATAAATATCCGAGCATTAACTTTATCGCTAATAAACCCGTTACAAGCTTTACTAACTCCATACATAATAGATGAAGCAGTTAATATCCAACCAATTTGTGTTTTAGTAACCCCAAAATATTCTCTTATAGCAGGAGTTGCTATATTAAAATTCTGACGACAAAAATAAAAAGTCGCATAACCTATAATAATAGAATATAAAATCCTTACTCGCCAACTATTATATTTTTTTACATATGGCGATCTTGGAGTTTTAATTTTGGGTTTTGTATCTGTCATATTATAAACGCTCTGACTATAAAAAAAAAGCAAGTTTCAGAGTCGAGCAGCCTACTTTTGTTATAATATTAAATTTTAACACATTCTATTTTTCAGTTTTATTTACCAAAACTTGATACTCTTTATTTAAACCTTTAACAGCATATATCCATAATATTACTATTACAAAGAATATAGAAGCAAAATAAGGAGTTGCCTCTACAAAACCAAATGCAGGAAATAAAATAAAGAATGTAGATTGAATAATAGCACCGCCTGATTTACCGAATCTTCCTCCAATAACTTCAACAGCAGCTTGCCCTTTTACTCGTAAATCCTTATCAAGCGGAATATACGCCATGTTTTTAGTGGCATCAAATAAAGAATATTTTACACCTTTACTTAAAACATTTTGAATCATACCGATCATAACAGCAAGTGCTAAAGGACCTGAAGCAAGAATACCTGTTAAATGCATAGCAATAACACTATCAAAAAAGATAAATGCAAAAAATGCTGCACCGGTAATTAACATCATTAATGGAGTTATCATAGCTGCAGTTAGCCATGATACTTTTCTTAAAATATTACTACCTATAAGCATGAAAGCAATTGCAACCCAACCCTGATAAAATTGGAACTTACCCATATATATAGTATACACCTCTTTCGTCGGATACAATTCTTTTACTTTGGATTTCCAAACACCTTCAACTAAATTTACTGAAACACCGTAAGCAATAAGTAACAATGCAATATAACCTACATACTTAGAGGTAAAGATCATTTTAAAACTTTCTATTAATGACATTTTAGCTTTAGCTTTCTTTTCTTTTATTAATGCCGGATCATAAAGTCTAGGATCGGTTAGAACATTTTTATTCATCCATCTATATGTTAATATTACCAGAAAGCTACTTGTCATCATTATAACAAATAAAGGCACAAATTTTAGATGTTCTGCAACTATTTGAGTCTTTTCATGCAAGAAATATCCAATAATCACCGATGTTACAGGCAATGCTAAATTAGCAAGTAAACCAAACATTGAGTAAAAACGTTTAGCTTCATCGGTTTTAGTAATTTGGTTAGCAAACTGCCAAAATAATAAACTAAGCATCATTGTTCCCCAAAGTTCTGCCATAGTATAAAAAGATGCAAAGCTCCATTGACCAACTATTCTTATAAACCATTTAAAATTAGGGTAAGCTAAACTTAAAGATTCTATGGTTTCAGGATCAGGATGAACTAAATCAGGGTAGGGGTAAAGAACAAACGCAAATAACGCAAAATACCCCAAGAAAAATGAAGTAATAACGTAAAATACGTTTTCTTGCTTTAAAATATCGCAGAGCTTAACATAAATTACCATAGCGATTACGGCAGAAGGTAGTACTATATATGTTTTTAAGAAACTTATTGCTTCTGCCCCTATATCCGTTACTACAAACCCGTCTTTAATTGAACGAAGCGTTGAGTAGTTTAATAAAATACAGAACATCATAAACGCCATAGGAAGAAACTTCTTATTTTCATATCTTTCTATAGGCCAAATTACCTTTCTTAGTTCCGAGAGATAATTGTCACTTTTGGGAGCACTCATAAATTAAATTTTTCTATTTATTTTGAAGATAAACACTATACTAGAATATGTTAAAAAAGTCAAACCTATTGATTTTTTCTCAAAGGCAACTAAACAATTCTTAGCTATAAGCTGAGAGGTTATAAAGTGGAATCGATTAGAAATCGATCATCATTAATAGGCTCACCTTCTTGCTCATCAATATACTGCTGTATCATTTCATCAGTAATATTAC
>NZ_BAABMM010000013.1:0-1223 GCF_045865205.1 Candidatus Rickettsia kedanie
GTAATATTACTGATGAAATGATACAGCAGTATATTGATGAGCAAGAAGGTGAGCCTATTAATGATGATCGATTTCTAATCGATTCCACTTTATCACCTCTCAGCTTATAGCTGAGAGGTGTTTAGTTACAAAACAAAAATCGTTTCAGAGAACTTCAAAGGGAGCAGTAGCGATTCTTCAGCAGAATATACTAATGCTGCACTTGTACAAGCACCTATTAACGGCGGTAGTCATAAATTCGATGATGATGTATGGCTAAAAAAAGCGGTAACTGGTGCTAATGTTATTACTTTTGTACCGAAGAAAACCGCTTTCATTGCATCGAATTTAGGAGAAAATACTATAGTTGCCGATCAAGCACAATGATGTTGACCGGTGATAATACTAAAGTAAATGTCGGGGGTAATATATCAGGTAGTAATATTACTTTTGACCTTGGTAATAATCAAGTTACTTATACAGGCTCTGCTACTCCTACCGGTGAGCTTATTATAAATGTCTTCTATGATACTATAAATGCAGGTCAAACAGGTAACGCAAATAACGGTAATATAGTATTCGCAAGCGGTAGTACCTTTGATTTATCAAATGTTTCTTCAATTAAAGTATTTTTAACTGCACAAAATAATCCATCTGCTATTGGGCAGGGTAGTGCTTATCCTGTCATTAGCGGAGCAGGAGGCAATATAATAGTCGGTAATGCTGCAAGCTTACCGTTTAACGTTACTGCTAATGAAGGCGGATTTGTCAGATGGCAAATTACAGGTAATTCCTTTGTACTTTTTACTGATAGAACCAACAGGAGATGTAACAATAGATAATATCATTAAAATGTTAATAAATACTCCTGTCGGTAATGTTATAGTGAATACCCCCCCTGTAGGGCAAAGACGTGAAGTAGTTGAACATCTATTACCTATAATTCAAAGACCTTCAAATGCAATACATAGAGTCACTACTCTGCTTACTCCTATGGGTCCTTTCGTCGGTCCAAGTGTTGATGGTGGTTCCAATCCTATACAACCGCCACCGATTAGCGGTAGTGTAGTTCACAATATATATGTTCTGCCTACCACTCCGGGCGGCTACGACGTAACATACGCGTCAAGTTAAGGGATGTTTATAAGTTTAAGAGAAGATAAAGTAGATTTTTTTGTTTTCCTATATTTATCTTTTAAGCAAAAACTTACCCAAGCTATTCGTAAATTTTTAAAGAAGTTTTT
>NZ_BAABMM010000014.1:0-7149 GCF_045865205.1 Candidatus Rickettsia kedanie
GTTACAGTGCTAATACTTATACTCTTCACTTCCCTTTTTAAATATCATTTTTTCTAGCTAACAGAGTTGCAATTAGCAAATTCCTTGCAAATTGCTTACTTACTTTCCTTAACTTGACGCGTATGATACGACGTAACACCTAGCAATCCAGCAGGATATAATACTCCGATTACAGGCTGAGGAGTCTTTGGTCCTAACAGTCTTGGCACAGGTGGAAATGCTCCTAGCGGTTCTGTAACCGGTGGAGTATTTACTCCGAGTGGTCCAAGTGTTGTGGCTCCAAGTGGTCCGGGTACGGGTGAAACGGCTGGCGGTAATATTGGTACAGGAGGCGGGAACCCATCAGTTGGTACAGGTGGAGCTACAGGCACTACGGGTAGTGGTCCAGCTAATGTTGGAAGCAATCCTTATGGTCCGGGCAACGTCTGTACAATACCAACCTCAAATGTAGGAGGTAACCCATCAGTTAGTACTGGTGGAGCTTCGGAGGTAATGTAGGTACAGGCGGCACAAGTTACAACGGTCCAGCATCAGGCGGCACAAGCTATGGTGGTGTAAGCTCTAACGGCGGTGTAACCAACAGTGGAAGCAGTCCATATGGTAATAGTGGTCATCCTACAACAACAGGTGTTGCTCCTGCTAATAATAGTAACAATATGGGAGGCAGTTCTGATGGTGGTATTCCTGCTATAGGTAGTAGCCGAGGTAATTCTTCAGGTACAGATAGTGGTGGAAATTCAGGTAGCGGAATAAGTCGTTCTAATGCAAATGATGGCTTTAATGCCGCTCATTATAATACTAGTACCGGTACTCAAGAAGTAGGTAAGAGACTTAAAACTCTTAAAGATGCTACAGAGGATGGTGTAAATCCTGCAGCAGAAAGTGCTGAATCACGCAAAAGAGGTGCAGCTGTCGGAGGCGTTGACTATGAACTCGATGAAGGTAACGCTAACGATATTAAAATTAATGAGCTACGTAATATTATAGGTGGTTATGAAACAGCACACGGTAAGTATCATTCAACTTCTTATAGCGATCAAGTAGTTGGGGGTTATAATTATCTATGGAAAGAAACTTCATTAGCACCGATGATAGGACTCAGACTTACTAAGATGAAAGATTCCGGTGATCAAGAATACGGTACTTCTTTCCAAAACCGCACTATTCAGAAGCGTCAATATAATAAGGTTGATGGTATACTCGGTGGTGAAATTAAAACAATTTTCTATAAGGATGAGTTCATAATTAGACCGCAAGTTCATGCCTTTATTAATTACGACTTTAAAGGTAAAACACCAGCAATCATTGCAGATCTTAACGGTTTTAATGAGCCTCTACCGGTACCATCACCTAAACCTACTAAAATGCTGTATGATTTAGGAGCAGGAGTAGTAAATAGAGTACGGAGTGCATTACGGGCTGAACTTAGCTAAAAAATACCATGCTCAATCTGGTACGCTAAGACTTAAAGTAAACTTCTAAAAACATGCATCAGTTAAGGATAAGAACTATAAAATTTTTATCCTTGGCTTGGTGGTAAATTTTATTTTATAATCAAAGATGAAGCTTAATATTTTCTATCTATTATCTTAATGGCTACCTTTATGAGAAACATGTCCTCCTGTAGCAGCTATTGCCTTTACTTTTTCTTTGTCTCTAGAGGCAAAGCCTTTGTTATTATTAGTCATAATTCCCTCCTAAATATTCGGGTTAGTGAATAATACATAACCACTTAATTATCTTGTGTTCGGTAGATCCATATATGATGGTAGAAAGATTTATATGGTAAGTCAACCTAAATTAAAATAAAAAATATTATAAACTATTATTCTTAACAATAAAGTTCATTACTGTTTACTTATAAAAAATTTATTTTTATTGTTGCTTTTTTAACCTTGACCTGAAAAAATTTAAGGAGTAGGCTTATAATTGCAACCAAAAATTAAGGAGGCTAACATGACAACTTTAGTGGGAACCTAAAATAATTTTGCCTATGCAATAAAAGAACTTGTAGAGCTTGATTACAATGCTATCGAAGCATATAAAGCTGCTATTAATAGAATTCTAATGTGAAGATTATAAAAAACAAATTGAAGGCATTTAAAACGGATCATGAAAGACATGTAAAAGAGTTAAATGAGCTTTTATCAAAACATAATGAGAAAACAGTAAAAGGATCGAGCATTAAGCAATGGCTAACAAAAGGTAAAGTGATACTTGCTGATTTAGTTGATGATAAAGCTATATTATATGTTATGCATACAAATGAAGAAGATACTAATACTGCTTGTGAAAGATTAAATGAGCATAATAATAAATGGCATGATGCATAAAAAACCTTAAAACAAGCTCTTTTAGATGAACAAAAACATAAAAAATGGATAGAAAAACAACTTGAAGAGTAAATCTACATAAATTAATAAGGAGTAAAAATAAATTTTACTCCTTATATAATCTAAGCGTTATAAATATTAGCTCTATGAACATTTCTAATAAAGATTTAATTATGGCTATTTTTTGCTGCAAATCATAACATATCTAAATCAACATTTAAAACAGTACTTAGTTTTTTTAGTGTGTCTATTGTACCTTTTCGTAATCCTTTTTCAATAGATGAGATATATTGCTTAGTTTTACCGATTTTAATAGCTAATTGCTCTTGGGATAACCCTCTATGTTCACGATAAACTTTAATCGGATTTTCGCCGTTTAAAATTTTTTGTACCAAAGCTTCAGGAAAATATTTCTCATTTTTGGCTATAGCTTCAGCGTATAATGTTTCATCGGTAATACATTGTTTTTTATTGATAAGTTCCTGATATTCATTAAAAGGTATAACAACAAAAGCAGGCTTTCCTTGATATTCTATTATATGTTTATTACTCATTTATAGACCTCTCCTCTAACGTCAACATTAATTACTAGAATTTCTAACTTTCCTTTATTTATGCTATATATAACCCTATAATCTCCAAGCCTTAATCTATACCCGTTATGTCCTATTAATTTTTGATATTATTATTTTCCTTATAAGGACTTAACTTTAGTTGTTCTAATATAGCTTTTCTTTTGTTTGTAGAAATTTTGAGTAAATTTTTTAAAGCTGTTTTAGCAAAGCTGAGTTTTTAGAGCTGGGAGTAGATCAATTTATAGTGTACTCTATTTAAGAATATTAGTCAACATATTGTTGACTAATACAAAAATTATATTTATAAATTTTGCTTTATCAGGAAAATTATAATCCTAAGTAAGTATAAAACTTAAATAATAAGTTGAATTTAGGCAGAATCCATTATACTAATATTTGTAATTATTTTTCAGGAACTGCGATAGTTTTTATGGTAATTGCATGTAGTTTTTTATTTAATATTTCAGACAGGGCGTGTTTTACTAATTTATGTTGATTAATTAAAGAAAGTCCATTAAATTGCACATCTGATATTTCTAATTCATAATGGTCTTGATCTCCTACTAAATCAGTAATTTTTATTATGCTGTTTGGAAAGGATTCCTTAAGTATTTTTTCTAACTCTTTTGCAGATATTGCCATTATTTTATCACTTTTTAGATATAAAAGCCTAAATATTAATTAAAGTTTTTTTGGTTAAAGTAAAGCTTTATATGAATTTTTATTATAGAATTTTAAACATTTATTGATAAACTCTACTCTTATGAATATAATAATTAATATTATTATATCATTTATTAATGATTATGAACAAAGAAACTGAAGAATTAAAATTATTTATCTTAGAATGTTTAAGTGAGAAAAAAGCAGAAGATATTGAGGTAATTGATTTAACAGGAAAACATAAATTAGCCGATTATATTATATTTGCTAGCGGTCGTTCGACTAAAAATGTTGGAGCAATTGCTGAATATGTGGCTTTAGAATTAAAAAATAATGCCGGTATAAATAGTAATATAGAGGGTCTTGGTAAATCAGAGTGGGTACTAATAGATGCAGGTGCTGTTTTAATTAATATTTTTTATCCTGAAGCACGGGAGCATTTTAAGCTAGAAGAAATTTGGAAAAGATGAACGATCATATTCTTATTAACGTTATAATTTTACTCGGTACTGCGGTTTTTATCGTGGCTATACTTAAGCGTCTTAGATTAAGTCCGGTACTTGGTTACTTAATTGCAGGAGCTGCAATAGGTGATCACGGTTTAAAAATCGTAACATATGACCAAACTAAGTTACTAGGTGAACTTGGTGTAGTATTTCTATTATTTGCGATAGGACTGGAGTTATCTTTTGAGCGATTAAAAGCTATGAGACGATATGTATTTGGTCTTGGTAGTTTGCAAGTTTTAACAACCGCTATAGTAATTGCCGGTGCAATGGTGCTTATAGACGGCAATAGTAGTGCAGCTATTATTACCGGCGGTGGTTTGGCCCTTTCATCTACGGCACTTGTTATGCAGGTTATTGAGGAAAATCGTAGTCAATCGACACAAATAGGAAGAGTTTCTTTAGCTATTCTATTACTGCAAGATTTGGCTGTAGTTCCATTGCTTGTGATAGTTCCGTTACTTGCCGGTAATAATAAAGCTTCGCTTGCAGCAGCTCTTGGTATTGCACTCTTAAAAGCCGTAATGGCCTTACTTACAATATTTATTGTTGGTCGTGTTTTTCTTCGTCCTGTATTTTCATTCATTTCATCAGAAAGTAATAATGCAAGCGAGTTACCTATTTCGATGACTTTGTTAATAGTACTTTCTGCTGCTTGGGCCACCGAAACATTTGGTTTATCTTTAGCTCTAGGAGCATTTGTTGCGGGAGTATTAGTTGCCGAAACTGAATTTAGATTGCAGGCAGAAGAAAGTATTTATCCTTTCAAAAGTTTATTTTTAGGATTGTTTTTCATGACTGTCGGTATGAATATCGACGCACTAGAAATGTATGAAAAAATATCTCATATTCTTACTTTATCTATTGCTTTAATAGGTATAAAAACCTTAATCATAACGGCTTTTTGTATTTTATTCGGTTTTAATAAAGGAGTTGCTTTTTATTCAGGCTTATTATTATCGCAAGGTGGAGAGTTTGGTTTTATATTATTCAGTTTAGGTAAGGATAGTGGAGTATTAGAAGAAAGTACTGCCGATATATTATTATTCGTAGTTACTTTTACTATGGCACTTACTCCATTACTCGCAGCTTTAGGGAAAAAGATTGCTGAAAAAGTTGATAAAGGACTCGGTAAAACTCCGACTCAAATGATTGAGCTTGGGGCAAGAGATTTAACAAACCATATTATTATTGCCGGCCTTGGTAATACCGGTAAAATGGTAGCAAGAGTTTTGGAAGCGGAAGGTATAAGTTACGTAATACTTGATTTAGATGATGATAGAGTCAAAGAAGAGCTATCAAACGGTTTACCGGTTTTTAAAGGTGATGTATCGCAAGCCGATACTCTAAAAGCATTAGGTACGGAAAGAGCATTCACTATAATACTTACTATGAATAATCAAGTAACTATCAAGAAATCGCTTAAAACAATTAGCGGTAATTATCAGGATATACCGGTTGTCGTTAAGTTAAAAAATTTAAAAAATGCTAGAGAGTTTTATGATTTAGGTGCCACAACTATTATTCCGGAAAGTTATGAGACTGGATTACAAATCGGTGGAACAGTCCTAAAAAATATAGGTATTAGCGAGCAGGAAATTAATAGAATAAAAGTACAATTTAGGCTTGGTAATTATATAATAGCAAAAAAAGAAGATGCTTTATCTGAAGTGGAAGATAATGATTAAAGTTTTTATCATTTTAATTACGATAATATTATCAACAACAATTAACGCCGATAATAAAAAATTGCCTATTCCGCGATTTGTTTCAATAAAATCTAATGAAGTAAATGCAAGGAGCGGACCAACCACTAAATCTGCCGTAGAATGGGTTTTTGTTAAAAAAGGCGAACCGGTAGAAATAACTGCAGAGTACGAGCAATGGCGACAAGTACGTGACATTAACGGTGAAGGTGGTTGGATACATTCAAGCGTTTTATCAGGTAAAAGATCAGTGATTGTTACCTCTGATAAGGAAATAGAGCTTACCAAATCCGTCGATTCTAAAAGCCGAGTTATAGCAAAATTAATGCCCAAGGTTCGCTGCTGTTTAAAAAAATGCAAAGAACAATTCTGTCAAATTACATGTAAAGATTATACAGGATGGATCTCAAAGAAAGCAATTTGGGGAGTATACAATCATAATGATAGATATTAATCCAATAGACTTCTTGCATAACCTCCGTCTAAAGGTAATTTGTACGTCAATCTGCTACTCCCATCCTCACATATTTATATACGCTGCGGTAGCAAGGGTTTCCTGATGATTCCTCTTTATAAGATAAGTTATGCAAGAAGTCTAATATCGATAATAAATTGTCAAAGTAGTTTACTACCTAAAATTAATTTACTATATATAAAAATATATTAAAAATGCAATTATTCATGCAAAGATATTTAGACGGTACAAATGATGTCGCATTTAAGAAATTATTTAGCAATAAAGTAAAATTAATAAATTTACTGAACTCTCTCTTAGGTTATCGAAAGAAGATAGGATTATAGATTTAAGCTATCTAACTACTGAACAGTTATCCTTATTGCTTGAAGGGAAAAGAAGTTTGTTTGATCTAAAAGTTAAAGATGAAACCGGTATATGGTATATAATCGAGATGCAGCGTAAAATGGAGAAAGATTATTTTAATAGAACGCAGCTTTACGGTTGTTATACCTACGTTAGTCAAATTAAGAAAGGTATGAAACATAAAGATTTATTGCCGGTAGTAATAATTGCTATCATAGGAACAAAAGCTTTGCCTGATGAATTGCCGTATATTAGCTATCATTACATAAAAGAAAGCAATACCCATAAACAATATTTGTTTTCATTAACTTATGTATTCATTGAATTGGGGAAATTTAAAAAAAAATGATCTTAAAGATGATACTGATGAATGGTTACATTTATTAAATATGCTTCGCAAGAACAAGAACCGCCTAAATAAACTAAACACCTCTCAGCTATAAGCTGAGAGGTGATAAAGTGGAATCGATTAGAAATCGATCATCATTAATAGGCTCACCTTCTTGCTCATCAATATACTGCTGTATCATTTCATCAGTAATATTA
>NZ_BAABMM010000015.1:0-5671 GCF_045865205.1 Candidatus Rickettsia kedanie
TACTGGCTATGGCTACTTTTTCTATAACTCCTCATATCTCTTTATAAATTAGTTGCCAAGGTAACTTCATTATATCTTCCCTTCGCCTTTAGGTGAAGGGATTTCTCATCCCCGATAGGGACATTAAGTTTTTAGAAAATATCGCAGGAGAGGGGATGGAGGAAGATAGATGGACAGACCAAGAGCATGATGATTATTTTAGGACTGAAATGGCTATACAACAAGAAATAGACAAGTTTGAAAAAAAGTTTAATGCCGGTATGGAGAAGGGTATAGAACAAGAGAAAATTGAAACAGCAAAAGAAATGTTAATAGAGAATGAACCTATAGAGAAAATAGCACGATATACTAAGCTTACAATAGAAGAAATACAAAAGCTAAAAGCAGAAATATAAAATATAGATATTTAAATTAAAACCGCCTTACCTGAATGCTCTCTTAAGATCCAAGCTAGGCTTAATTTTATAGTACAGCAAATTCTAGATATTGCCTAGGATAAAATTGCTATGATTATCTTATACGGCTCTTTTGCTAAAGGTGATTGGGTGCGTGATCTACCTAACGGCTATCATAGCGATACTGATATCTTGATAATTCTGAAAAAAGGTAAGTATAAAGGTTATACTGCTTTAAAATTAAAAGATAGAATATATAAAAGATTAGAAAAAACTGGAGTAATAAAAAATCAAATTATCCCATATGATTCAAGAATATCGATAATTCTAGAGTTAATAGAGGAAATAAATAGGCAGTTAGAAAAAGGACGTTATTTTTATACGGATATCAAAAAAGAAGGTATTCTTTTTATGATAGCAAGGCATTTATGCTTAACGAAGCTAAAGATTTACCTTGGAGCGAGATGAAAGAAATCTCTAAAGATTACTATGAATATTGGTTTGGTATAGGTAAAGGCTTTTTAAAAGGGGCAACTACTTATTTAAACGATTTGGAGTATGCTTTATCAGCCTTTTCCCTTCATCAAGCTACGGAAAGTCTTTACAGCACTATTTTATTAGTTTGCTCAAACGACAAACCGTAAACTATACAATTTACAAGAACTAGGCAGTATGGCAGGAAATTACGATAATGAATTATTAAGTGTGTTGCCTCAATTAATCGAAGAACAAAAAAAGTGTTTTGAGCTTCTTGAAAAAGCTTATGTTGATACAAGATATGATAAAAACTATAAAATGACAAAAGAACAGCTGCTTTATCTTATTGAACGAATAGAAAAATTAAAAGAAATCACCGAAAGAATCTGCACAGCAAGAATTAATCAGCAATAATATTTAAAATTCAATTTCTTTTGCTCAAAAATACTTAATTACATATCCACTTAGTTTATTATCCATGCAAATTTATATGGATAAGATTAATACGTCAAGAAGTTAGTTTAAAGCTTAGCTGAATTTATAAGTAAAAAATCATATGGTATGTTTATCCTTATTTGATAAAAATACTATTCATTATAAAGTATTACTAATATGGCAAAAAAGAAAATAAAAGATAAAGCCCATAAATAAAGAAAGTATGATTTGTATTACTACTCCAAATCAAGCGTTAGCAAAATTACATACAAAAGTGCAAGATTATATAGATACTACTAGAGAAAAAATTTCTCTAGTAGATGAATGAATTAAGTTAAGAAGAGCATATGGATAGTGTTTGCGGTTTACTTAAAATTTGATAAAATTATCTAAATATAGTATAGTATAAAACTTTTTATAATATTAAAATTTTATGAGTAAGAAGCTTTATATTAAGACCTACGGCTGTCAGATGAATGTTTACGACTCCGTTAAGATGCAAGATTTGCTTTATCCTTTTGGTTATGAACCTACGGAAAATATTGAAGAAGCTGATGTTATTATCCTAAATACCTGTCATATCAGAGAGAAAGCAGCCGAGAAAACTTATTCTGAACTCGGTCGTATTAAGAAACTACAAGATACGAGAAAAAAACAAGGATTAAACTCTGCAATAATAGTTGTAGCAGGTTGTGTTGCTCAGGCAGAGGGAGAAGAAATTTTTACAAGAACTCCTTATGTCGATATTGTTGTCGGTCCGCAGTCTTATTACAACCTACCGGAATTAATCTCAAAAGTCGTTAGACACGAAAAACATTTAATCGATCTTGATTTTGTTGAAGAAGCGAAATTTGATAATTTACCGGAACAATTATATCCGCAAGGAGCTAGTAGCTTTATATCGGTGCAAGAGGGGTGCGATAAATTTTGCACTTTCTGCGTAGTACCTTATACAAGAGGAGCTGAATTTTCAAGGAACGTAGAACAGGTTTACAGAGAAGCATTACAAGTAGTTAGCAGCGGTGCTAAAGAAATTATGCTACTTGGACAAAATGTCAATGCATATCACGGGAAAGGTCCTGCAGATAAAATATTTAGTTTAGCCGATTTACTCAAACATCTAGCACAAATTCCAAATGTAGAGAGATTGCGTTATATGACGTCGCACCCGATAGATATGACAGATGATCTAATAAAACTACACGGTACTGAGCCTAAATTAATGCCGTTTTTACATCTACCGGTGCAGTCAGGTTCAAATAAAATATTAAAAGCAATGAACCGCAAACATGATCGGGAATATTATTTTGATATAATTAATCGCTTAAGAAAAGCAAGGCCCGATATAGTTTTATCCTCTGATTTTATTGTCGGTTTTCCCGGTGAAACAGATGAAGATTTTGAGGATACTTTAGATTTGGTCCGCAGAATAAAATACGGTCAGTGCTATTCGTTTAAATATAGCCCACGTCCCGGTACGCCAGGTGCAACTAGAACCGACCAAATACCTGAACATATAAAATCAGAGAGATTAACTATATTGCACAAAGAACTCATGGCTCAGCAATTAGCTTGTAATGAAAGTTGTGTCGGTAGTACTATAAAAGTTCTATTTGATCGTAGCGGTAAATTCGATGATCAAATAATAGGTAAAACTCTATATATGCAGTCTGTATATATCCACAACCCTAATAAATCTTTACTTGGTAAAATCATTGATGTAAAAATTACTAAAGCTTCACTTAATAGTTTAACCGGCGAAATATTATAAGTCATGTATAAATCTCTGTTTTTTTGTTTAAAAATTTTTGCCGTACTTATTCTAATAGGTTGTGCGGTTGTGGGGTATATAATATATCACTATTCACGTGATTTACCTGATTACTCACAACTTGCACGTTATTATCCACCGTCGGTAACGCGTATTTATTCTCGTGACGGTAAATTAATGGAGGAGTACGCTTTTGAACGTCGTGTATTTGTACCGATTAATAGCGTACCGAGTTCATTAATAGAAAGTTTTATCGCAGCTGAGGATAAGAATTTCTATAACCATCCGGGCGTCGATTTGCTTGGAATAGTTAGAGCGGCATTTTTAAACATATCTAATTATCTACATCATAGGCGTATGGAAGGAGCCTCTACCATTACTCAGCAAGTGGTTAAAAATTTGCTACTAACTAATGAGGTTTCTCTTGAACGTAAGATTAAAGAAGCGATTCTTTCTTATATGATTTCAAGAGTATTTACTAAGGATCAAATCTTAGAATTATATCTTAATCAAACATTCTTTGGTCGTGGTGCATATGGCGTTGCGGCGGCTGCACAAAATTATTTTAATAAATCCGTAGAGGAACTTACCATTGCAGAATCAGCTTTTATTGCAGCACTTCCTAAAGCTCCTTCCGAACTTAATCCAGAGAGAAACTACGCTAGAGTAAAAGCTCGTCGTGATTACGTAATAGCACGTATGTTTGAAGATGGTTATATAACAAAAGATGCTGCAAAAGAAGCTATGGATAGCCTGATAGTGTTACGTAAACGAGCTCAAGAAGAAACTGTTACGGCAGATTATTATGCAGCACAGGTCAGAGAAGAAGTAATTAGGATGTTAAATAGTAAGGAGGAATTTTATACCGGAGGTCTTACTATTATTACTTCTTTAGATACAAAGATGCAGCAATTAGCTGAAAACTCTTTAAGAAAAGGTCTAAGGGAGTTTGATAGAAGACGTGGTTTTAGAAAGCCTATAGCTAATATTCCTCTTGATAATTGGCAAGAGGAGATAAAAAAACTACCGACTCCTCCATCGCTTTTAGAGTATAAATTAGCTGTAGTTCTGGATGTGGCCGATAATCATGCAGAGATTGGACTTATAGACGGCAATAAATCTAGGATTCCTATTGCTGAAATGAAATGGACAAGAAGTAATCTTAAATCAGTTAAGGCTTTACTTAAAAAAGGTGATGTGATAGTAGTTGAACCTGTAAAAGATGCTCTTTATGCTTTGCGTCAGATCCCTGAAGTAAACGGTGCTATTATGGTTATGAACCCAAATACCGGGCAGGTACTTGCAAGCGTCGGGGGTTATGATTTTTCCACAAGTAAATTTGATAGAGTAACTCAAGCACTTCGTCAACCCGGTTCTTTGAGTAAAACCTTTGTTTATCTAGCAGCTCTTGAAAACGGTATTAAGCCGAATCAGATTTTTAACGATGGGCCTATTGAGATTGCGCAAGGTCCTGGGATGCCTAGTTGGTGTCCTAAAAATTATGAAGGTAAGTTTTTGGGTGAAATCACTATGCGTACTGGTCTTGAAAAATCCCGTAATCTTATAACAGTCAGAGTAGCAACTGCCGTAGGACTTACAAAAATCGTTGATATAATTAAGCGATTCGGTATTAATAATGAACCAAAAAAAGTTTACTCTATGGTACTTGGTTCAATTGAAACTACACTTAGCAGAATAACCAATGCTTATGCAATTATTGCTAACGGTGGTAAAAAAGTTGAACCTCATTTTGTAGAATTAATTAAAGACCGTAACGGTAAAATTATTTATAGGCGAGATGATAGAGAATGTCTTTCTTGTAATGTTTCGGACGCCAATTTAGATATCGCAATATTAGAAATACCGAAAGAAGATATTTATAGAGTTACGGATGAAGCTAGTGATTATCAAATTACTTCGTTTTTAACAGGAGCAATAGATAGAGGAACCGGTTATGCTGCGAAGAAGTTAGGGAAAATTATCGGTGGAAAAACCGGTACTAGTAACGATAGTAAAGATACATGGTTTATCGGTTTTACGCCTAAGATAGTAGTTGGCAGTTATGTTGGTTATGATACACCGAAAGAACTTGGAAAAAGAGCAACAGGTTCAAACGTAGTATTGCCGATTTTTATTGATTTTGTTAGTCATGCTTATAAGGATGAGTCATCGCTGCCTTTCAAAGTTCCGGATTCAATTAAGCTAATCGCCGTAGATAGAGCAACCGGTAAAATTACACCAAACGGCACTGTTATAGAAGCATTTAAAGTACATAATGTTCAGATGCTTGAGAATGAAGATATGATTGATAATCAAGATAATAATGATATTTTTGATTATGTACCGAGTAAAGAAGATCAGTTTCAAGAGATTTATTAAACTGTATACTTGTTTAAGCCGATGTCATTCCCGCGGAAGCGGGAATGACATCGTATACAGCAAGGCTACCTGCTTATTTATTCAGAATTTTAATGTCCCTATCGGGGATGAGAAATCCCTTCGCCTAAAGGCGAAGGGAAGATATAATGAAGTTACCTTGGCAACTAATTTATAAAGAGATATGAGGAGTTATAGAAAAAGTAGCCATAGCCAG